>JABJOR010000284.1 GCA_018664265.1 Rhodospirillales bacterium | reverse complement strand
TGATAGTGGGTACTGGATGGCGCGTGCCTATGCAGGTAGCGAACCTGACAAGGTGTTGAGTCTGAGAAGGTTATCGAAAACCCTCAAAGGTGATATGCGCTATGAATCTGTTATGCGGCTTTCTCATCATCTGCGGGAAGACGCCATGGATTTGCATGAAGTGCTCGACCAGATGGCGTTGGAAAGCGGCAAGAGCCCGAATGACAGTCGATTACAGCTCGATTTGTTGCATGCCATCCGAATTGCCCTGATTGAACATATTTTTATTCTGGCGGCGCAAATTCCGCCCTTTGCCGATCGTCACGGAATCACCCAAAACAAGGTTATGACGCTTATATTGTCTCTCGATATTCCTGAAGCCCTTGAGCAATTACGCAGCGTTTATCCGCTTGAGGTAACCGAGCAAACAAGTGCTGTCTTTGATGAAGATGATACTTATGGAAGTGCTGAAACCGGTGGCTATCGAACCTTGCATGAACACTTGATTGACCCTATGGCAGAAGCTTATGAGATCGCCCGTCAAATCAGTGTGGGAATTTCTCATCACTTCCTTGCTCACGGGTAGATGAGGAAAATCCATAGATCATTCCAAGCCATAATGCAGGCATCAATACACCTGTAGCATCTTTTATCGGATCAAGGTTCAGGGCTGAGTCTGACCATTGCAGTGCAAGACACAGATAATGAATGGCTGCGACTGAGAGCAATGTTAGGGCACTCAGGTATGTGCCGTATGCGGAAAAAACATACCTTCCTTTTCTGAGTAGAAGAACCAAAGCAAGACACGTCGCAATTAAGGAGATGATTTCAAGTATCACGATCGGGTGCATGATCCGTCTCTCCTTCCTTTTTAAGCTTCCAGCACCAGATAGCCATGCTGATGGAGCTGATCGCATAGAAAGAATGCTCCAGATAATTCAGAAAATCGTGCCAGATAAATCCTTCAAGTACGGTGAGTATTGTACCTGTAGCAAAAATACAGAATCCAAAGACGGCCCAGATTGAAGATGATGTTTTATGAAAGTGGTGGTGAAAGACGGCTAATACTAAGATGCCACAAAGCCCTATCAGCATCATGAGAAGCTCAAAAGGATAAATCATGTCCGTTACTCAGTAACGATTAATGCCGCTGCCACTCGGCGACCTTCGGCGAGTAATACATTGAAAGTTCGACATGCAGCCCCCGTATCCATCCATTCCAAAATTATGTTGTGCTCTTTCAGTGCAGAGCGCAAGTCTTTTGGTGGGACATGGAAGGATTCTCCACATCCAACGACTAGCAAATCAATTTTATCAGTAGCCTCAATAACTGGCTGGAGCATATTGCCGTTAAAGTTATCATCAAAGGAAAGTGAACATTCAATAACCTGATCCGGTAAGGCTATGATAGAGCCTTGATAAACAGTGCTTCCCACACGGAATTGTCCTCCACCGTAAGCAGAGATTATCGGGGTTCCTTCGGGAACCATAGGGGTAATATCGATGGCACTGCTCATGGATGTAGCGTTTGCCTCTAAACTCTATCAGATTTTACGAAAGGACTTCTTTCTTGCTCTCGGTATCATCATCGTCCGAAGTGCGGCTCAAGTCCATATGTAACAGGGCTGGAACGGCGAGACAGATGGATGAATAGGTTCCGATGATAACGCCGAAGATCATGGCGAAGCTGAAATCCTTGATCACTGCACCACCAAGGAAGTACAGCGCTGTCAAAGCGATCAATGTGGTCAAACTGGTCATCACGGTCCGTGACAGGGTTTCATTGATGCTACCGTTTAACAGATCATCAAGTGGGCGTGTCTTGTATTTGCGTAAATTCTCGCGCACCCGGTCATAAACCACCACCGTATCGTTGATGGAATAACCCGCAATGGTCAGCACAGCCGCAACCGTGGTCAGGTTGAATTCCAGCCCCAACAGCGAGAACACACCGATTGTCGCAATCACGTCATGGACCAGTGCTATTACGGCCCCAACACCGAATTGCCATTCGAACCGGATCCAGATGTAAAACAGCATAGCCATGATCGCCAGACCTACGGCTTTTGCGCCATCCCAGAACAGTTCGTCACTGACCTTTGGGCCAACGAATTCCGTGCGACGATATTCAATGCCTTCACCGAGCGCTGCCTTTACGGCGGCAACGGCGGCCTGCTGGGCCTCTTCGCCACCTTCTTGCTGCTGGATGCGGATGAGGACCTCTTCCGGCTCGCCGAATTCCTGCAATGAAACTTCGCCAAGGCCAAGGCCACCGAGCTGGTCACGCATGCCACTGATATCGGCGGCTTGCTGGGTGCGGATTTCAAGCAAAATACCACCCTTGAAATCGATTCCGTAGCTTAAGCCCTTGGATAGAAACAGGCCTAATGAGGCCATGACAATCAGAACACTCAGTGCAAAAAACTTGGTTTTGTGCGGCAAAAACGAAAGATTGATTGTGCTTGGGATCAGGTGAAGTCCACGCATGATTTTCCTCCCCTTCCCTTAAAGTGGCAACGTCTTGGGGCGTCTGGCATGAAGCCAGGTAACCGCAATAAGACGAACCAGCATAATGGTTGTAAACATGGATGTGACGATGCCGACGGCGAGGGTTACTGAGAATCCACGTACCGGGCCGGAGCCGAAGATATACAGCAAAACGGCTGCAATCAGGGTCGTCACGTTGGCATCAATAATGGTTTTGAAAGCGCGAGAATACCCGGCGTCCATGGCCGACATGGGGGTGCGGCCAACCCGAACTTCTTCGCGAATGCGCTCAAACACTAAAACGTTGGCATCAACAGCCATACCGATGGTCAGCACAATCCCGGCAATACCAGGCAGCGTCAGGGTGGCTTGTAAAACTGATAACACGCCAAGAATCAGGAAGATGTTCATGACCAGCGCAATATCAGCCATCAGGCCAAACAGGCCATAGGTAATAACCATGAAGACAACCACGCCGATCATACCGATGATGCTGGCGATTTTACCCGCCGCAATCGAATCAGCGCCCAATCCGGGTCCAACTGTGCGTTCTTCCAAAATGGTTAGAGGTGCCGGCAAGGCACCAGCGCGTAGCAACAACGCCAAGTCTTGCGCGGTCTGATATGTAAAGCTGCCACTGATTTGTCCTGAACCGCCGAGGATTGGCTGGCGGATGACCGGGGCGCTGATAACCCGTCCATCGAGGACAATCGCAAAAGGTTTATTGACATTGGCCGTTGTAACTTCGCCGAAGAGCTTGGCACCACGGGTGTCAAACCGGAAGCTGACGATGGGCTCGCCCGTGCGCTGGTCGGTTGACGGTGCGGCGTCCACAAGTGAATCGCCACCGACCATGACCCGTTTCTTGATCAGGTACATGCGTTCCTGTCCGGCGGCGTTGACTTCATTGGATGGCAGCAACATGGTGCCCGGTGGAATGCGTCCGGCAACTGCGCTATCGACACTGTTTTCCTGATCGACTAGATGAAAATTCATTTTGGCCGTTTTTCCAAGCAGGCGCTTGACCCGCTCAGGATCTTCAAGCCCGGGAAGCTGAACCAGAATTCGATCATCACCCTGACGCTGGATTGTAGGCTCGCGTACACCGGTTTCATCAATGCGGCGTCGTACGATCTCAATAGATTGCTGGATCGCTGAATTGCGGCGGTCCCGGGCTGCTTTTTCATCGAGCATCAAAGTGATCATGCCAGTATCGTTTGAATCGAGAGAAATCCCTGTTTCGACAGTTTTCAGCAGATCCAAAGCAGCATCAAGCTTGCTCGCATCAAGAATTTTAACAACCACATGAGCGGGATCGTCTTCCCCGCCTGTACCTGCAATACCAAGATTACGATATTTTATCTTTGCCTTGCGAAGCTCCGCGCGGGTCCCTTCAACAACGGATTCCAGATATTCTTTGATCACGGCGTCGGACTGAACTTCCAGCAACAGGTGTGAGCCGCCTTGTAAATCAAGGCCCAGGCTGACTTGCTTGTGCGGCACCCAGTCCGGCAAGGATGCAACAGTCCGGTTATCAAAGAAGTTGGGTACGGCATACGCCAAACCCAGTATGCAGATTCCCAATATCAGGGTAATCTTCCACTTGGCAAAATGAATCATATCCGGACTATGTCCCCGTTGATGTATCTGAGCATTGCGTGATCGGACTTATTTGTCTTTTTTCTTGCCGAACAAAACGCCCAGAAAACTTGGTCTTTCAGCAGCGTCTTCATTGGCAGCCTTCGGGGTGTCGTTCGAACCCTTTGCAGCTGCTGGCTCAGTCTTGTCGATCACATGGGCAACCATTTCACGGCGGACTTTGACTTTGATTTCTTTGGCAATTTCGACCGTCAGTTCGCTGGTTTCATCGTTGACTTTGGTCACAGAACCTATGATGCCACCTCCGGTAACAATACGATCACCACGGCGAATGTTGTTCAGGGTTGCTTTGTGTTCTTTTGCTTTTTTCTGCTGAGGGCGAATGAGCAGGAAATAAAACACGACGAAAATCAGAACCAGTGGTAAAATGGCTTCAATTCCACCGCCTGCTGCGGCACCTGCGTCCTGTGCATATGCTGGCGAGATGAACATAAATTTCTCCTAAAAACGAGTTTAACTGTGAATTCTTGCCGGGAATATAACCCGGTAGCCGCCTTTTGCAATGAGAAAGGCTATCAGAATGGCTTGTTAGAGGCTTATTGAGTGTATTATCTTCCCTGCATGACAGTTAATTCAAATAATATGCATAATAATACAGACCTGAACGCGACTCTCACGCGCATTGCCGATGCGCTGGACCGTCTGTCCCCACCACCACGAAGCGCGAGTGATTTGGCAGATGTTCTTGCCAAAGCCGATGCCTTTATCTGGCATGCAGAAAGCAATTGGCTTGACCCGGTTGAGCGGGTTAACCGTATCGAACTTGCCCTGTTAAAGGGTATAGATCATCAAGCTGATTTGTTGTTGGAAAATACCGAGCGCTTTTCCAAAGGACTGCCAGCCAATAATGCCTTACTCTGGGGCGCACGTGGCACCGGAAAGAGCTCTATCGTCAAAGCTATTCACGGTGAAATCAACAAGCACCAACCCAAATCCCTTGCGATGATTGAAATTCACCGTGAGGACCTCCCGAGCTTGCCTGCTTTGCTGCATATCTTACGCGGCAGCAAACGCCAGTGTCTGGTGTTTTGCGATGATCTGTCTTTTGATGGTGGCGATGCATCCTACAAATCCCTGAAAGCGGTGCTGGAAGGTGGACTGGAAGGCCGTCCGGATAATGTAGTATTTTATGCAACTTCCAACCGTCGTCATCTGATGCCGCGTGATATGATTGAAAATGAACGTTCCACGGCTATCAACCCGGCCGAAGCCGTGGAAGAAAAGGTCTCGCTTTCTGATCGTTTCGGACTGTGGCTCGGCTTCCATGTGTGTAATCAGGACACCTATTTCGCCATTATTGAAGGCTACGCAGAGCGTCTTGGTCTGGATGTTCCTGTTGAGCAACTCCATGCTGAGGCCAAGGAATGGACCATGACCCGCGGTTCACGCTCGGGCCGTGTGGCGTGGCAGTTTATTCAAGATTTGGCCGGAAGACTTGGCAAGAAGATCGATTTTGAAAACTCCTGAGTATAATGATGATGATTTTGAGGGCGAGGAAGACGACGGCCCTGCCCTGCCCGGCGGCGAGAAAAACTACATTACATCGAATGGCTATCAAACTCTGAAAGACGAGCTGCATGAATTGCGCAGTGTTGACCGCCCAAAAGTTGTCGAAGTGGTCTCCTGGGCTGCGGGTAACGGGGATCGCTCTGAAAACGGTGATTATATCTATGGCAAGAAGCGTCTTCGTCAAATAGACGGGCGAATTCGGTTTTTGACCAAACGCATGAAAATCTCACACATCGTCGACCCTGCCGCACAGAAAAACCACGATCAGGTTTTCTTCGGTGCAAGGGTTACCTACTTGAAAGAAGGCTCCGAGGTTACGGTTTCTATTGTCGGGGTTGATGAAGCCGATATGACACAGGGGAAAGTCAGTTGGGTTTCCCCGGTAGCAAAGGCGCTTCTCAAAGCTTATGAAGGCGATGTTGTGGATATCCGCACTCCTGGTGGTCTCATTCCTGTGGAAATCATCTCTATCCAATATGATTAAGATCAGTGTTGCTTCATCCTGTCATTCTGGCATACGCTCTTATTGAAACCGCAGTGAGACGGTTTAATAATTGATAATGGGAGAGCTTGATGAAATTTCAAAAAATCGTTCTGGGATTGGTTGCATCTGCCATGTTTGGGCTGTCAACGTTTGCTGCACAGGCAGCAGATCCAATCATAATCGGCGAGATCAATCACTACAAACGCATGGCGGCTTTCGCCAATCCGTATAAAGACGGTATTGAGCTTGGATTGGCAGAGGTCAATGCGGCCGGTGGTGTACTCGGCAGACCCCTGGAATTCATTTATCGTGATGATCAGGGTAAACCCGGTGAGGCCATCAAAATCGCAGAAGAACTGATGACCAGTGATGGCGCGGTTATGCTGACGGGAACGATCTTCAGCAACGTCGGTTTGGCGATTTCTTCCTTTGCAGCAGAAAAGAAATACCTCTATCTGGCATCAGAGCCACTGGCTGATGCACTGGTTTGGGCCAAAGGTAACAACTACACCTTCCGACTTCGTGCCTCGACTTATATGCAGGCTGCCATGCTGGCTGAAGAAGCCGCAAAAACGGATGCCAAAACTTACGCAACGATTGCGCCCAACTATGCCTATGGCAAAGATGCTGTAGCCGCTTTTAAGAAGGCCCTGACGGCTTTGCGCCCGGACGTGACATTTGTGACCGAGCAATGGCCTGCATTATTCAAAATTGATGCCGGTGCGGAAGTTCAGGCCATTGAGCGTATGAAGCCGGATGCGATCTTTAATGTGACCTTTGGTGGCGATTTGGCGAAGTTTGTTCGTGAAGGCTCCACCCGTGGCTTGTTTGATGGTCGTAAAGTTTTCAGTCTGTTGACGGGTGAGCCTGAATATCTTGATCCGCTGAAAGACGAAGCCCCTGTCGGCTGGACTGTAACAGGTTATCCTTCCTATGACATGAAGGATGCCGCCAATAAGGCGTTCGTTGATGCTTACATGGCAGCCTATGGCAAGTATCCGGGAATTGGACCACTTGTCGGGTATATGACCGTTCAATCCATTGCAGCGGCGATCACTAAAGCCGGATCAACAGAAACCGAAGCATTGGTTGCTGCATTCAAAGGGTTGGATGTGGATACTCCGCTTGGCAAGATCACTTACCGCTCTCAGGACCATCAGTCTACGGCTGGTGCTTTCCTTGGTACGGTTGCCTTGAAAGACGGCAAAGGTGTCATGGTCGACTGGAGTTACAAGAACGGTGCTGATTACTTGCCTTCCGATGCTGAAGTCAAATTGCTACGCCCGGCTTCTAACTGATCTATATCGAAATCAAGACCCGCTGCGAAATGGCATCGGGCCTTGAATACTCATAAAAGGTAGCATGTAAATATGGCGTTGTTGATTGCCCAGTTGTTAACGGGATTGGCCAATGCTGCCGCTCTTTTTCTGGTTGCGTCCGGGTTGTCCCTGATCTTCGGGGTGACCCGCATTGTCAACTTCGCCCATGGCTCGTTCTATATGCTCGGGGCCTTTATCGGCTATTCCCTGATGCAGGTGTTGCCTGGACATTTCTGGTTTTGGGCGTCTGTCCTGCTAGCCGGAATTGCTGTTGGCCTGATCGGCGTAATTGTTGAAATCTGTGTTCTGCGACCTGTCTATAAAGCACCAGAACTGTTCCAGCTTGTGGCGACATTCGGCGTTATTTTGGTTATTCAGGATCTCGCCTTACTGGTGTGGGGAGCCGAAGATGTTTTGGGCCCGCGCGCACCCGGTCTTAAAGGTATCATTCGTATCATGGGTGAGCCTGTGCCCAAATATGATTTGGCCCTCATAGCCATTACGCCCTTTGTGCTGTTTGGATTGTGGTATCTGCTCACCAAAACCCGCATTGGTATCTTGGTTCGCGCAGCCACACAAGATCGGGAAATGGTCGGCGCCCTTGGTGTTAATCAGGCATGGTTGTTTACTGGCGTTTTCTTTCTGGGAGCGGCCCTTGCAGGACTTGGTGGAGCTATTCAGTTGCCCAAAGGCGGCGCTGATCTGATGATGGATTTCAATATCCTCGCGGCAATTTTTGTGGTCGTGGTTATCGGCGGCATGGGCTCATTGCCGGGGGCCTATGTGGCTGCGGTGCTGATCTCAGTCTTAAATGTATTCGGGGTTAGCTACCTGCCTCAAAGTACTTTGGTGCTGATGTTTGTTGTCATGGCTGTGGTCTTGATGATCAAGCCCTATGGTTTGTTCGGACGTGAAGAAGTCGCCGGAGAACACGGTCAGGTTGGTGAGCCGGAACGCCCCATCAAGCCTGCCGATGCTCGTGGCAGAATGATCGTTGGTTGCCTTATAGCCGCTCTCGCCTTGCTTCCCATGTTTGATTCAACATTCCTGACGATTCTCATAACCGATATTTTGATTTTCTGTCTGTTTGCAGCAAGCCTGCATTTCCTGTTGGGGCTTGGTGGATTGGTATCCTTTGGACATGCAGCTTTTTTTGGCAGCGGCGCTTATGTAGCCGCACTTCTTGTTAGCCATGCGGGTACCCCCATGGAGCTGGCGTTTCTTCTGGCGCCGCTGGGGGCTGGGATGGCGGCGGTGATTATTGGCTGGATGTGCATTCGCCTGACCGGGGTTTACTTTGCCATGCTAACCATGGCCTTTGCCCAGCTTCTGTGGTCGCTGGTTTTCCAGTGGGGTGAGTTTACTGGTGGTGATGATGGCATGGTCGATATCTGGCCTGCCGAGTGGTTGTCTACGACAAATGCCTATTACTATTTCACGCTGGTTGTCGGTGTGGGCGCTATTATATTGCTACGCCATGTTGCTCACTCACCTTTTGGTTACGCGTTGCGCGCATCGCGGGATTCAGAACGTCAGGCCGAGGCCACAGGCATCAACACGAAACACGTTCGTTGGGCAGCCTTTGCCTTTGCCGGAGCCATGGCGGGGGTGGCTGGTGGCTTGTTTGTATTTTCCAAAGGCAGTGTGTTCCCCACCGAACTTGAAATTGCAAAGTCATTCGATGGCCTGATCGTAGTCTTCCTGGGTGGTGTGAAAACTCTGTCAGGTGGTGTTGTCGGTGGGGCGTCGCTGGAGCTAATAAAAGACTTCCTGACCCGGTTTGAATTCTGGCGTCTGTCGCTTGGCGTCCTGATTATCGTCGTCGTTATTCTGGCACCCGAAGGCATTGTAGGCACAGTTCGCAAACTTGCGGAACATGCAGGTTGGATGCGAAGTAAAAATGCACGGGAGGTCACGGGAGATGAGTGAAGTCCTGCGTGTTGAAAATCTCTACAAGACTTTTGGCGGAATTCACGCCGTTGAAGATGTCAGCTTCTCGGTGGCGGAAGGCGAGTTGCTTGCCCTGATCGGTCCCAACGGGGCTGGTAAGACAACCTGCTTCAATATGCTCATGGGGCAACTAAAACCAACCAGTGGGCAAGTTTACTTGCGCGGCGAAAATATCACAGGTATGCCACCGCGTAAGGTCTGGCGCATGGGGGTTGGTCGGACGTTTCAGATCACCGCGACCTATCAATCCATGACGGTCATTGAAAACATTCAGATGGCGTTGATGTCCTATCATCACCGGGTGTTCTCCATCGTGCCTTACGCCCACAAGCTTTACCGGGAAGAAGCTCTGCAGTTACTGGAACTGGTCGGCATGGTTGAGCAAGCTGAGCGGGCCTGCGCCATTCTTGCTTATGGCGATCTGAAACGACTGGAGCTGGCTATCGCGCTTTGTCATGAACCCAGCCTGTTATTAATGGACGAGCCAACAGCTGGCATGGCCCCTAAGGAGCGCATAAAGCTGATGCAGCTCACGGCCGACATCGTGCGCGAGCGCAAAATCAGTGTGCTGTTCACTGAGCATGATATGGATGTGGTTTTTGCCCATTCGCATCATATTATGGTTTTGAACCGGGGTGAGTTGATCGCCAACGGCTCGGCTAACGACATCCGCAACAATCCAAAGGTTCAGGAAGTCTATCTGGGCGGCGGACACCTGTTTGCAAAAGATGAGGTGCAGCCGAATGCTTGATCTGAAGTCCATCGAAAGTTATTACGGCAAAGCCCATATTCTGAGCGATCTGAGTTTCTCCATTGGCGCAGGTGAAGTGGTCTCGCTGCTGGGCCGAAACGGTGCCGGAAAAACCACCACCATGAAATCGATCATGCAGATGGTCATACCCAAAGGCGGCTCGGTCAGTTTTCTTGGATCTGACATCACAGGATTAGCCACGCACAAGGTCGCCAAGATGGGCCTGGGCTACGTGCCGGAAGACCGCCGTATTTTTACTGACCTGACAATACTGGAAAACCTGGAAGTCGGTCGCCAACCTCCGCGCGATGGCGGCTATGAATGGAGCGTCGAGGCTTTGTTTGAGCTGTTTCCAAATCTCAAGGAGCGGCAAAAAAATCGTGGCAAGGAAATGTCCGGCGGTGAGCAGCAAATGCTGACCATTGCGAGAACCCTGATGGGTAATCCAAAACTGTTATTACTGGATGAGCCTTCGGAAGGCATTGCGCCTGTTATTATCGAGCAAATGGCAGAAACTATCCTGCGCCTGAAGTCCGAAGGCATGTCGATCCTGTTGTCCGAACAAAACCTCCACTTCGCAAGACTGGTCGCGGATCGTGCCATCATCATCGAAAGCGGCACCAAGAAATTCGACGCGACGTTTGCAGAACTCGATGCCCATCCGGACGTTCGGGATGCTTATCTGTCAGTCTAAAACGGGTTCTGCATAGATATGGTTAGCGAGCCATAACGGCTGTTGTGATCTTGCCCGTCGAACTCGCGGGTTCTAAGTGCTGATGAGTAAGAAATATTGACGGGGCCAGCGAGCAGCGAGATGCCTAGGGATACGTCGGCAACCCACGGGCGTTTGGATACACTGTGAGAATCCCTGAATGTGTTTCCATCGAGGAAAATATCACGGGCCACGTATTTGCCCTGGGCTGTGGCAAACAGAAACAAGCTGCAATCCGTAATATCGCCTTGCTCCCATGACAGGTATGGAACCCCACCCTGTATCAGACTGGGTGGGCCAAAGTTATTGGGCAGGTTCAGGCCCCACCGCACAGCACCGCCTACATTGGCATGGGTGGATACATTGCCCAGTGAAAACCCCGCATGCGGGATGGCGTCAAACTCACCAAACCCCCAGAGGTCTTGCGGTTTATGCAGTCGCCATTTGCGCTCATACAGCAAGGCAATACCGGGCTCGTTATGAATCTGGTTATCCCAACCTTCAAAATTATCAATCAGCCGCGCATCATGAATGACGTCCTGTGATTGCTCTCCTAAAGCGGCAGGTCCAACAACACCGATATCAAGCTCCACAGATTCCAGTGTCTTGATCCAGCTATCCGGATTGGTGATCGTGTGAAGCGATACCGCGCCATAGAGCCATGCTCCATAGGGGCGATCATTACTGATCAAGGTTCGGCTGTAGCGATCTTCCGGCGTGTACATATCCTGCCCCACGGCAAAGCCCAGCCGAACAGACTTGTTCTCATGTCCAGGATCATCATCCAGTGCAATGGATTCCAGAACGTCCCGTGCCATGGCAAGCGGCTTAAACGTCTCCCCACTTGGCGAGAGCCAGGACAATCGGATGCCGTTGGTGTAATGGCGGTCAGACCCGGAAAACATGTCGTTTTC
>JABJOR010000028.1 GCA_018664265.1 Rhodospirillales bacterium | reverse complement strand
TGGCGCAGGGCAAAGATAAACCGAGCTTTCGGAAACACCCGAAGGATCAAGCCAACATGAACAAGATGCAGCGGGAATTTGTCGATAATGATCTGGCCCGGTTGACGATTGCATTCTTTATCAACCGCATCAAAATAATGCTGGCGCAGGTCTGCAACATCGTTATCGGATAAAGCTTCAATTCCATCCGGGTAACCACCGTGGCTGGATCGAACTTTTTCCACCAGTTCATTCAGCATGGGGCGTTCTTCAATCATCACCAATGTTGAATGGGAATCCAGAATTTGGCCGAGCAACGTTGTGCCGGACCGTGGAAAGCCAACCAGGAATACCGGGTCGGGCTCATTATCCTTAACGTTGATTTGTGAAAAAGATTGAACCCGCTGCAGCGTATACCAGTCCTGTAACTGCGTCAGAGTTTCAAGGAAGCTGTCCCCCAGGGATTCATCCACCCCTTCGGCGAGCAACATCTGCTGATTGCCTTCACTCATGGCATCAAAGGCCCCGGCGGGGTTTTCAAGCTGGTCATACAGCCGCGATAATTCAAACGCCACATCCCGGCGCAACGCAGCCGCAAGTTTCTTGCGGTCAATTTTTTCCAGCAATTCAACAGCACCTTCAAGATTGCCATCTCGTCGATCACACTTGGCATAGATCAAAGCCAGATGAGGATTATCCTTAAGTGCTGACCCAGATTGCGTGATAGCTGTACGGGCCTCAATGGTGCGATTGGCACCTTCATAACACGATGCAAGATTGCCCAGTGCCTCATGATAGCCAGGATCAATGTTCAGGGCGGTCTCGAATGCAGTAATAGCCTCATCAATTTTCCCCAGAGCATTGAAAGCATTCCCCAGCCCATTATGGGCTGGAGCAAGCTTGGGGTTCAAAGCTGTCGCTTTCTGGCAAGCTTCCACGGCGTCTTCCAAATGGTCCAATTTTACCAGCACATTGCCCAGATTGGCCCAGGCCTTGGCATCGTTTGGTACCAGATCGAGCGCACGCTTGTATGAACTTTCCGCTTCACCCAACTGCCCCAGTTGCGACAATACATTGCCACGATCATTCCAGGCCCCGGCGTTATTGGCATTCATGGCAAGGCCGCGATCATAGGCTGTCAGTGCAGGCTTCAGCTTCCCGGCGGTTTTCAGCGCCAGCCCATGATTAACATGAAACGCCGGATTATTGTTTCCTCCGGCAGCAATCGCTTTTCCAATATAGTCTGCCGCCTGCACAGCCTTTCCCTGCTGAAAGGCGATTAACCCCATAAGGTGCAAAAGCTCAACGTGCTTTGGATCGGATTTGAGGGCTTTGCGTGAAACCTTTTCAGCCTCGGCAACTTTGCCCGTTTGAAACAGACGCATAGCCTCGGTAAACGGCGCAACAGGGGCCGTTCGAAACTTTTTAATAGCAGGTTTGTAAGGCGGTTTTGCACTGTTCATAATCTGCTCGTATAGCCCACAACAGGCGTTTTTCCAACATAAGTCGGTGAATTTGAAAAAAATAGCGGTAAATCGCTGGAAAAATGCTGTTCAGAGGCGTATATCCGACATCTTAAGCTTGATTGCTTATAGACTGGGCAAACAGATTTTTCAAAAGGATAGAACGATGGCGGATAAATGGTCGCCCGATAGTTGGCGTGGCAAACCTGTTGTACAGATGCCTGATTACCCAAATCAGGATGCTTTGAACAGCATTGAAAAGAAACTCGGCATATCTCCGCCACTGGTATTTGCCGGCGAAGCGCGGAATTTAAAACGCTCGCTAGCCGATGTTGCCGATGGCAAAGCCTTCCTGTTGCAAGGTGGTGATTGCGCCGAAAGTTTTGCCGAGTTCCATCCTGACAATATTCGCGATACTTTCCGCGTGCTACTGCAAATGGCTGTGGTTTTGACCTTTGGGGCTGCGTGCCCTGTGGTCAAGGTTGGTCGTATGGCCGGACAATTTGCCAAGCCACGCTCTGCCCCGATGGAAACCATTGATGGCGTTGAGTTGCCCAGCTATAAGGGCGACATGATCAACGGCCCGGACTTCACGCCCGAGCAACGTATTCCGGACCCGGATCGCCTGATGCAGGTTTACAATCAGTCAGCCTCAACGCTGAACTTGCTGCGTGCCTTTGCCCAGGGCGGTTATGCTGATTTACACAAGGTTCACCAGTGGAACCTTGGCTTTGTAAAAGACAGCGCCCTTGGTCACAAATATCAAGGTCTGGCCGACCAGCTTGATGAAACTCTCGCTTTCATGGCGGCATGTGGCATCACGTCTGAGACCTCGCCTTCCATTCGCGAAACAGAATTTTATACGGCCCACGAAGGACTGATGCTGAACTATGAAGAAGCCATGACCCGTGTGGATTCAACATCCGGTCAATGGTACGACACATCAGCCCATATGATCTGGATTGGCGATCGCACCCGTCAGCTCGACCATGCCCATGTAGAATTCATGCGCGGTATCGGCAACCCGGTCGCCTTCAAGGCTGGCCCAACGCTTGATCCCGATGATCTTATGCGCCTTATCGATACCCTGAACCCGGAAGATGAAGCGGGTCGTTTGACCATCATCGCCCGTATGGGTGCCGACAAGGTTGAAGAGGGCCTTCCGAAGCTGGTACGCCGGGTTAAATCCGAAGGCCGTAAGGTCGTCTGGGTTTGCGATCCCATGCACGGCAACACCATCAAAAGCACTTCGGGCTACAAAACACGCCCGTTTAATGCTATTCTTGATGAGGTCCGTGGCTTCTGTAATGTCCATGAAGCGGAAGGCACCTATGCAGGTGGCGTTCACTTCGAGATGACAGGACAGGACGTAACGGAATGCACAGGTGGCGCACAAGCCATCAGCGACGAGCACCTTCAGGATCGTTATCACACCCATTGTGATCCGCGCCTGAACGCCAAGCAATCGCTGGAACTGGCATTCCTGTTGGCTGAAATTTTAAAGGGTAATCGAACCAACCAACCTAAACAGGCTGCTGTGAATTCTTAATTCCTGTAGCTTTTGGTGGATAAAAAAATGGACGGACATAACGATCATAAGAAGGATATGCCTTCAAATGAAGATACGTTCGTCCAGGACTGGTCGGACAATTACTTCCTGAAGACCCGTGCCATTGTCGAAAAATTCGGCGATATCACGGTGACCTATGCGGTGTTCATGCGCCGCCCGGTTGTCTTTACGCCCAAGCTTGTCGTTGACTGGTTAAACAAGGTTGCCAGCGAGCGTGGTGTGACCTTCACTATTGATCTCAACTACAATGAAGGTGAATGGGCCGGGGCTGGTGAGCCGCTGATGTATATCACCGGGTCCATGGCGCATCTGGTTGATCTGGAAACGCTCTATCTGCAAAAGCTCGGTGCTTGTTGTGTTGCGGCCTATAATGCCCACACCATGTGCATGGACCTTCCCGATGTAAGCTTCCTTGCCATGGATTGCCGTCATTGTGCAGGATCGGAAATGGCCGAAATGATGGCTTATGCCGCGTCCGTTGGTTCCGAAGCTGCCCGCAAGCGCGTCGGTGCCAAAGGCTTCGTCGCCAATGCTACAAACGCAACGGCACATTATTTCGGACAAGACAGCGGCAAAGGCACCATGCCACACGCCCTGATCGGATACGCCGGATCAACTGTGCGGGCCGCAGAAATGTATGTGGAAACCTATCCGGATACACCGATTACCGTACTGGTGGATTATTATGGTCTGGAAATCACAGACGCCCTGACAGTCTGTCGCCGCTTTCATGACATGGCCATGAAGGGCGATATCAGCGTCCGCATTGACACTCATGGCGGGCGGTTCATCGAAGAATTAGACCCGCAAAGCTCCTACGCCGTGCTGGAACGTCATATTCCCAACGCCGTGCGTCGCTATCGCAATGAAACAGAACTTCGGTAT
>JABJOR010000283.1 GCA_018664265.1 Rhodospirillales bacterium | reverse complement strand
TCGGCTTCGGAAGAATTGGCTAGCTCTGAAGCGGAAATCAGTGGACATGTACACCGCGCGAAAACTGTGGCTGACGATGCCGCTGCACAAGCTGAAAAAACCAAAGAAACGGTTGTAACAATGGTGAACTCTGTTGAGAAGATTGGAGAGGTTGTCAGTCTGATCACGGACATCGCCGAGCAAACCAATTTGCTGGCGCTGAATGCAACCATTGAAGCGGCCCGCGCGGGCGATGCTGGTAAAGGATTTGCGGTTGTTGCCTCTGAGGTTAAAAACCTTGCTGGCCAAACAGCCAGGGCAACAGAAGAAATCAGCAATCAGATTTCCAGTGTGCAGCAAATTACACATCAGGCTGCTCAGGCTATTGAGGAAATCAGCAAGACGATTACCGAAGTGGATGAAACGTCTATGTCAATTTCGGCGGCTGTTGAAGAGCAAACCGCTGCGACCCAGGAAATTGCCCGCAATGTCGAGCAGGCGGCTATGGGCACCCGTGAGGTTGCACAGAATATTGGTGGTGTTACCGAGGCTGCTGCTGAAACCGGCACGGCTGCAAACCAAATTCTTTCTGCGGCAAGCGGTCTTGCAAAAGAATCCGTTATGTTGAAATCAGAAGTGGATAAATTCCTGGCTGAGATCAGAGCCGGTTAATCCGTTAGAACATGATCTGAATACAAAAGCCCGGCAGGTTTTTCTGTCGGGCTTTCTTATGTGTATATAATGCCGATTTATAAGTCTCTATTTTAAAAAACAACTTTATAGTTTGGTTATAGTTTCAAGTTTATAGAATTAAAATAATATAAATATTAATTTTTATAATATGAATAAAATAAACATAAATGTATTTAGTGTATACTTGAGATTATTTACTAATTTAAATTATATGTTTTATCTTTATTGCGACTTTTTGGCATAAAAATTATGAGTTTTATTTGAGTGACATGTATAAATAATAAGCGTATACTACATACAATAAAGCTCTCTGTAAGGAACCGTTTTTCATCTTGCCTCTGATTATGATTATAGGTGATTTGAAAAGCGCCGATTACATTTGAAAATCTTGTAAAATTGTAACTGCATATCATTGATATACGGGGGTTCGTCGAGCCTTTTATCAGCAGGTACTCCTAGGGGAAGAATCATGAAAAGCCTAAATTTTAAATTAAAACAAAAGTTAATTTTTGTTTTCTTGCTGGTTGGCCTTCTGCCATTTGTGGCGATTGGTGCAATATCTCTCATGGAAAGCAACGGTGCTTTATCCAAAGCGGCTTTCAATCAGCTTGAAGGTGTTCGTGGCATCAAAAAAGCCCAGATTGAGAAATTTTATAATGAACGTCGTGGGGATACCATGGTGCTTGCAGAAACAGCAACATCCATGATGACGGAAGCTTTTTATAAGCTTGATGCGATTAAGGAAGCAAAAGCTCATTCCATAAACCGATATTTCACAGAGCAATTGGCTGGCGCGGTTCATGCTTTAAAGGATACTCCTCTTACGGCTGATGCACTTCATGATTATCAAATGGCCTTTGGCGCTGGTGGCGGTAAAGTCGGGGGTGCTGACTGGAATGATGTAAATAAGAAATATCATTCATGGCTGACCGAAAATCTGGAGGAAAATGGTTACTATGATATCTTCATGATCTCTCTTGATGGTGATGTCGTCTATAGTGTTACGGCTGAGTCAGATCTTGGTGAAAATTTAATCAACGGCTCTTTGAAGGATTCGGGTCTGGCCACAGCTTTCAATAATACAATAGCGGCAAATGATGCAGAAACTTTGGGTTTTGCTGATATGAGCCCATATGCTCCTTCGGGTAATGCTCCTGCATCGTTTATTGCCGGTATTGTCGAGGACAGATTTGGCAGCCCTGCTGGTGTTGTTGCTTTCCAAATTCCTCTTAGTAAAATCAATAAAATTATGAGCGAGCGTGCGGGCTTGGGAAAAACAGGTGAAACATACCTTGTTGGACCGGATATGTTGATGCGTTCAGATTCATTCCTCGATCCAAAATATCACACAGTAGAGGCATCATTTGCTGATCCATCAAAAGGGACTGCAGATACAGAAGCTGTCCGTTTAGCTCTGAAAGGTGAAAGTGGCTCTGACATTATTACCGATTATAACGGTAACCCGGTTCTCTCATCCTATACGTCAATTGATCTGTTTGGGATCACATGGGCGTTGCTTGCAGAAATTGATGTTGCCGAAGCTTTTGTACCTGTCGATCCGAAAGGTGAAGAGTTCTATAAGAAATATGTAGATGCATATGGTTATTATGATTTGTTTTTAATTTTGCCAGATGGCTACATCTTCTATACAGCCTTCCGTGAGCCGGATTATCAGACCAATATCATCAGTGGAAAGTACAAAGATTCAAATCTTGGTGAAATGGCCCGTGAGATATTCAAGACCAATAAATATGCCATGGCGGACTTTGCACCTTATGCACCCTCCAATGACGCACCTGCATCCTTTGTCGGAGCCCCGATTATTCATCCGGAAGATAATGAAACGGAAATGGTTGTCGCTCTGCAGTTATCGCTTGAATCAATCAATGAGGTCATGCAGCAACGTGACGGCATGGGTGAAACAGGCGAAACATATCTTGTAGGTTCAGATCATCTGATGCGTTCAGATTCGTTCCTGGATCCTGAAAATCACTCTGTCGTTGCGTCATTTGCAAACCCTGCGAAGGGATCTGTAGGGACAGAAGCTGTTATTGAAGCATTGGCTGGTAATACAGGTTCCAGGATAATCACGGATTATAATGGTAATTCTGTATTGTCTTCCTACGCACCATTGCAGGTTGGCAATACAACCTGGGCAATGATTGCCGAAATTGATGAGGCAGAAGCATTTGAAGCGGTCTTTGATATGCAATCTCTGATGCTGATTATCGGAGTTATTGGTGTTGTTGTTATTGCCTTTGTCGGTTGGTTAATGGGCAGCAGTGTCGCCAATCCACTCGTTTCCTTAACGGGTATTATGGGAGAACTGGCAAAGAATAATTTGGAAGTTGATGTCCCTGCCTCGGGTAGACACGATGAAGTGGGTGAAATGATTACTTCTGTCAGTCATTTTAAAGATGAGCTTATCAAAATTCGTGAATTGGAAGCTGAACAGGCTGCTCAGAAAGAAAAGGATGAAGCTGCTGCAAGGCAGGCTGAACAGGATGCGCGTGACCGTCAAGAAGCAGAGAGAGTAAGAGAAGAAGAAGAAAAGAAACAAAGGGCTGTTGAACGCAAACGCCTGATGTTTGAAATGGCGGATAACTTTGAAGGTAGTGTCAGCCACATCATTGAAAGCGTAAATTCATCTGCGACTGAATTAAATGCTTCTGCTAACTCACTTTCAGCTACGGCTGAGCAGGCAAATGTTCAGGCAAACACGGTTGCTGCGGCCTCAGAACAGGCATCTGCCAACGTTCAGACCGTTGCTTCAGCTGCTGAAGAACTTTCCACTTCTGAAGTGGAAATCAGTGAACATGTGCACCGTGCGCAGACCATTGCTGACAATGCTGCTGATCAAGCGGCTACAACCAAAACGACTGTTGATACGATGGTTGATTCTGTCGCCAAGATTAGTGAAGTTGTCAGCCTGATTACAGACATTGCAGAACAGACGAATTTGTTGGCGCTGAATGCTACTATTGAAGCCGCCCGCGCAGGTGATGCGGGTAAAGGCTTTGCCGTCGTTGCTTCTGAAGTAAAAAATCTTGCCAACCAGACTGCCAGGGCAACCGAAGAAATCGGTAGCCAGATTAACGATGTTCAAAAAATTACGAACGAAGCTGCCAGAGCAATCGGAGAAATCAGCAAGACCATCACCGAAGTTGATGAAACGTCTATGTCGATTTCAGCCGCTGTGGAAGAGCAAACAGCAGCGACTTCTGAAATTGCCCGTAATGTTGAACAAGCAGCATCAGGGACACGTGAAGTAGCTGTGAATATTCAAGGTGTCACTCAAGCTGCAGGCGAAACAGGAGCAGCGGCAACCCAAATTCTAACGGCAGCGGGTGGTCTTGAACAAGAATCCAGTATTCTTAAAACAGAGGTTGAGAAATTCCTGGCAGAGATCAGAGCCGGTTGACCTGTCTGAATATGACCTGAATAAAAGGCCCGACAAGTTATCTTGCCGGGCCTTTTTCTATGGGATTATCTTATGAGGCCTATCTGGTTTAAGGGCGATAAATTTTTAAAAATGTAAATTTGCCCGGTGTTATATCGATCCAGGGATCATCGTCGCAATATAGCTTCGCCATGTTGCCCGGCGAAAAGTCTCTTAGCGCATCCTGATAGGGTGCTGCCCCCGGCGTGTTGCCAAGATAGAGGGACAGGTCCTGAAGGCCAGGGTTATGCCCAATAACCATAATTTCTTTGTGTTGGTCAGAGTATTTGGCTATCGAGGCGCGAATGTCTTCAAACCGGGATTCATAAATCGAGTCGACGAATACAATTTCGGGTGTTTCTTGCCAAATATGAGATATGGCATCCAGAGTTTGTCTGGTACGCACCGCTGTTGAACAAAGAATAAGTCTGGGCTGGATAGAATCATCTTTCAGTTGCCCGGCAATGGACTGACAAGCATCCAGCCCCCGATCTGTCAGGGTGCGATCTTTGTCTGTCAATCCGGGACCAGCCATTCCTGCGTGGGCATGTCTTAACAAATAGAGAGTGTTCAATAAATATCCCCCGGAGGTTGACTATAAACGGGTCGTTAGTGAAATTTATCACAAAAATTACAATCTTATGCTACCTGTAATTTCAGAGTTCAACAATAAAATGTATCAGAATTTTGTAACATGAGTGGTTTATATTGCAGCTCCATATGATCTGTGGGATATATCATGCAGTATTTCCCAGGGCGCCCGTAGCTCAGTAGGATAGAGCACCAGATTCCTAATCTGGGGGTCACAGGTTCGAATCCTGTCGGGCGCACCATTTCCATAAGGTTCTATTCTTGTGACATGGGCTGGATATATCGGCAGGCGCTATCAGGATTGATATCGACCTCTATCCTGAATATCAATTATGACGCGATAAATACTTATTAAATCTGAAACTATCTGATAATATCTTTTGGTAATCTGTAGATTTATATCCATCTATCAAAAAGAACAAAAAATGCCTGAGGTGAAAGACTGTTATTAACAAAAGATATTCCCCGGAAACCGTTTGCGGCACTGATGTTGATTGGGTTTGGGCGCACCTAAACCCTGACCAATTTTTTTTATGCAGCATTCACTCTCTTGCTGGATGGGGGCATTCTTTTGCGATATAAAAGACTGAAGAGGCAATCTGTGAATTATGGTATAATTCACAGATTGATACAGTTAAGGAGCTTGCGTTTTAAGGGCGCTAGAAAAGGAAACGAGTACGATGACGGGCTACAATCAATACGATTATACATCAACCAGAGTTTTGTTGATTGATGATGAACCCTTTATTCGGAAACTTATTATCCGGTTGTTGTTTGATATAGGTATTAAAGGTGTTGTAGAGGCAGAAAACGGTTTGCATGGCGTAAAAAAGCTTCAAGAAAGCAAACGTGGTTTTGATTTTATAATTTGTGATCTTGAAATGCCGGATCTAAATGGCCTTGAATTTTTGAAAACACTGCGCAAGGGGGCTGTTAAGGAGTTCTCAGATACACCCGTTATTATCCTGACCGGTCATTCTGACGAAGATAACATCTATGAAGCCGTTATGTTGGGCATTCACGGGTTTTTGACCAAGCCGGTCTCCCGAAATGATCTGGAGGCAAAAGTTGTTGCTTCATTGACGGGCAACCCTATCGATTCGTCGCGACTGCGTAGAAAATAAATATACAAATAGCCAAGGGATGCTTAGATGAGTACGGCAAGTGGATTGAGTTCAGTAATTGTTTTGGTTGTCGAGGATGAGGCGTTTTCTCTACGTTTTGTCTCCCGAATTCTCCAAAAAATTGGAATTACCAGTGTGTTGGAGGCGGAAAATGGTACTGACGCTCTGACTGTATTGGAAGATAGCGAAAACAAGATTGATTTGATTATCACTGATATTGAAATGCCGGAAATGGATGGCTATGAGCTTGTTCGGCGTGTCCGATATGGTGCTGTACCACAGTATAAGGATATCCCCATACTTATGCTGACGGGGCAAGACACGGATTCCAACGTTCAGAAAGCCCGTATCCACAAGATCAATGGATATATCGTAAAACCTCCAAAAATTGATCAACTTCAAATGTTTATAGAAGGAGCGTTGGGGCTGTAATGGCGAATGATACTGTTAAATTACTGATTGTTGATGACGAAGAATTCAATTGTAAACTTCTCATGCGGCACCTTAATAAAGAAGGTTATACGAACGTTGATATGGCGGAGAATGGCGCGCAAGCTTTGGAAATGGCGCGAGCGGGTGGCTATGATCTGGTCATGACAGATATCGAAATGCCTGAGATGGATGGCATTGCCGTCTTGGAAGCCATGAAGTCTGATATGCGCTTGCGGGATGTTCCTGTCATTATGATATCTGGCGTCGAAGATATGGATAGCATCGTCAAGTGTATTGAACTGGGCGCTGAAGACTATCTTCGCAAGCCATTTAATCCGGTGATGCTGCGCGCCAGAGTAAGCGCCAGCCTTGAGAAAAAACGTCTCCGGGATATGGAAGGCATGCACCTGTCTCAAATCAAAATTGAAAAGAAGAAATCTGATGATTTGCTGAACGTTATTCTTCCATCCCTGGCAGCAGGAGAATTAAAAGCGACCGGCAAGGTTATTCCGCGTCGGTATGATGATGTTGCTATTTTATTTTGCGACATTGTCGGGTTTACATCATTTTGTGAAAAACACGATGCCGAGGAAGTTGTATCCGGCCTTCAATCCCTATTTACGGCCTTTGAGAAAATTACCAATGATCAAGGGATGGAAAAAATCAAAACCATCGGTGATGAGTTCATGGCTTCGGCCGGACTGATGCGGATTAACTCGAACCCTTTACTGTCTGCTGTAAAGTGTGGTCTTGATATGGCGGATGCTACAGCGGCGCTCGATATCGGCTGGGAGGTTAGAGTTGGCATTAATGCTGGCCCTGTGATCGCTGGAATTGTTGGGGACCAGAAATACCAGTTTGATGTTTGGGGTGATACTGTCAATACTGCCGCTCGAATGGCCGGACAGGGCGCGCCGGGGACCGTCGTGATGACCTATGAAGCATGGCTTCAGGTTCAAGATGAATGCCAAGGGCGCTCTCTGGGGCAAATTGAAGTCAAAGGTAAGGGCAAGGTTG
This sequence comes from Rhodospirillales bacterium, assembly GCA_018664265.1. Taxonomy (GTDB): domain Bacteria; phylum Pseudomonadota; class Alphaproteobacteria; order Rhodospirillales; family Casp-alpha2; genus JABJOR01. The sequence goes on along the minus strand of JABJOR010000283.1, from coordinate 553 downwards.
AGCTGGTAGAATGCAACGGAGTGTTATGACTTTACCTGATCCTGATCAGGCAGGGGTGATAAATTAATTCAGCCCGCTAAATTTAAAGCTCAGCATTCTGGCTGTGAGTTTGACCTTTTTCAGATTTAAGCTCGGCGGCTTGGTCATATGCATTCATGGCACGGCTGGTGAAATCAGAATTTGCAGAGGTGGGCATGGGCCTTTCCTCTTTGTGCTCATCTATCTTTTCTTTTCGCTCTTCAGCCTTTTCTCGAGCTATTTCGATCTTGGCTTCCATCTGTATTTGTCTGGCTTCCTCAGCGACACGGCGGTCACCGGCTGATGGACGAATAGGCGCAAGGGCAGCTTTAATGACCTTCTCCATTTTTTCAATGGTGTCTTCTGGTGATTTTGCCTTTACGAGGTTAATTTTCACTTCGCCTCCAACGGCATATTTATGTCCGTCCGGGCCGACCATCATTTCATAACTGGGTGCGCTTGCGAGGGCTGCTCCGGCACTGGCGTGTGCTCGCTCGTGATCACGGACTTCTTTGTCACGGGCTTCCAGCTTGCG
>JABJOR010000027.1 GCA_018664265.1 Rhodospirillales bacterium | reverse complement strand
ACATCCTTGGTCGTGAAAAACGGTTCAAATAAATGAGTGATGACATCTTTAGGAATTCCGGGGCCGGTATCACGAACTCGTATGATTGCTTCGTCGTTTTCAATACGAGCTGTAAGGTCTATGCGCCTTTCGCCATCCTCGTGCAAAGCATCAATGGCGTTGTTGATTAAATTGATCAACACCTGTTCCAACCGCACATCGTTGACCAGTACGTGGATATCTCTATCGGGTATATCGATTGAAAATTCGACCTTCGCCTTTTTTAAGCGAGGATTGACAATCCGCATTGTATTTTTAATGACCGTTTGCAACAACACCGCCGTGCGTTCGTCTGAGCTTTCCCGTGCAAAAATTTTAAGCCGCAAAATTATATCACCCATGCGTTCGCTCAAGGCCGAAATCAAGGAAAGGTTTTCCTGTGCCTCGGCTTTGCGGTTTTGATCCAGGAACTTTATGGCATTATCAGTATAGGAGCGGATCGCGGTTAGTGGTTGATTGAGTTCGTGATTAATTCCCACTGACATTTGTCCCAGTGCAGCCATCTTGCCCGCTTGCACCAGTTCGTTCTGGGTACGTTTCAAATCGGCTGTTCGTTTTTCAACCTGGCTTTCCAGTTCAGTAGCAAAATTTTCAAGCGTCTGATGTGCACTTTGTTGAACATCCAGTGCACGCAGTAGCCCGCGGCGACGCTCGACAAGGCTGGCCACTGCAATTATGCTCATTATGATGACGAGCATAAACCCTGCAGTGTACATTATAGCTGCGTTGCGTGTTGAGGAGGTGCTGGCTAAAATCCACACTCGCCACCCTGCATCCGTAATGTCTTTGTAGGTAGCGAAATAAGAGGATTCCTTATTTGTCTTTGAGCGGAAGATGTTGTGCCACGGAGCTGCATTTCCTTCCACGGTGAATGGCAAACGGCCTATTTTTTTGTTTGCGTAACGTCGGTTCTCTCCCAATTCAGCCAAGGCTTCTGGTGAGGGTTCATTAATCGCCTTGTAGAGCCAATCCTGCCTTGAAGATAAAAAGACAATATCTGCGTTATCCGTCACGATGACTTTATGAGTAGGTGCCCCCCATCCCTCTTCAGCTTGGGCAACGTCGATCTTAATCACCACAACACCGATAGGCACGCCAGCAGCTCCGGTAACAGCACGCGATATGTAATACCCACGCTGAAACGATGTTGTGCCAAGTGCAAAAAACTGCCCCTCTCCGGTTTCCATTGCATCTTTAAAATACGGGCGGAAACTGAAATTTTTACCGACGAACGTCACCTGCTGGTCCCAGTTGCTGGCTGCCAGGGTCGTTCCGTTGGCATCCAGAATATAGGTATCTGCTGCGAGGGAAGAGACATTAAATTGCTGCAACAAGATATTTGCTTGTTGGCGCAAATTAGAACTATCAGGGGTTTCCAAAACACCTTGAATGGTGGGATGAAGAGCGTAAATTTTAGGCAATGCTTTGTATCTATTGAGCATTTCCTGTAGCCCCGTAACGTAGAGCGCCAGTGTTTGGCTCCTCCTTTCGTGGAGGTTTATCGACAACCATTCATAGCCGCCTGTGTAGAGTGCATAGAACAGAACCGGTAACATCAGAAGAAAAGCAAGAGGAGGGCGTTTTAAAAAGCGAGGATGTTTCGAAGCTTCTGACATGGTATTCACGGGTGCCCAATATTGGTCCATTACGAAGTATAAGTCAGCATACTAGGAAATGTACTTGAACCAAAGAATTTAAAGAAAGAGGGATTTAATGCCTGCTGCAGGCTATACCCGGACTCTTTCTGTACACCCAAATTATGGCTGGTTTCGTTGGGAAAGCAGGCAATATATCGCTCTAAGATAATTTGTAGGCTTTAAAAAGGAATTATCTCAAGAGGTTTGTATAATCTGACATCATGAGCCAGAAGGTCAAAGATGTTGCTCATAGGCGGCGTGAAGCGCTACATCAGGCGTAACTGTCAGGCAACTCAGCTTTTCTCTTGGCGATGAAATCGAGCAATTGGTCATCTAATGAAGCATCGAGATATGGTGCTTCAAAACTGGCCAGCCTTTCATTCACCAGTATATGGGCGCGGGCAGAAGCATCGTCACTTCCCGCATCACGCCACTGTTCAAACGAAAGACTATCGTAGAGTT
>JABJOR010000282.1 GCA_018664265.1 Rhodospirillales bacterium | reverse complement strand
GGCCTCTTCCGTGTCACCATAATGGTCGTTCAGAGCCGCTTCCAGAGCCTCCATAAATCCGTCAATGCCCGCGCCGGTTTTAACGGATATGGCGAACAGGTCGTGCGAATTCAATGAGAATCTATGACTCTGGTTGAGAAGATCTACCTTGTTTACAATGCCAATAGACGGCCTGGCAGTCTCAGCTAAATATTCCTGCAAAGAGGAAACAACATCCGGCCAGCTCTCACCATCAAAAATCACCAGACACAAATCCGCCCCATGGGCCACATCCTGTGCACGACGCACACCTTCCTTTTCAATTTCATCTTCGGTGGTTCGAATGCCTGCTGTATCCGATAAAATGACCGGAAAGCCGCCCAGGTCCAGATGAACTTCAATAATATCGCGGGTGGTTCCTGCGTGTTTTGAGACAATGGCAGCCTCCCTTTGGGCCAGTAAATTCAGCAAGGAAGACTTACCAGCATTGGGCGGACCGATGATCGCAACAGAAATGCCATCGCGAATACTTTCCCCGCGCCCGCCGTCACTTAAGGCGCTTGCGATGTCCCCACGGACGCTCTCAAGCACGTCGCGAGCCCCTGAATCCAGGGTATCCGGCAGGTCTTCATCGGAGAAATCAATAGTCGCTTCCATATGGGCCAGAGCCTTTTTCAAGGTTTCTCGCCAGACCAGACACTGACGACCCAACCCGCCTTCCAGTTGGCGCAGAGCCTGTCGGCGCTGGGCTTCTGTCCGCGCCGCGATCAAATCCGCCAGACCTTCGGCTTCCGATAAATTCAATTTTCCATTATCAAAAGCCCGTCGGGTAAATTCACCCGGTTCAGCCATACGGTAATTTTCAAAGGTTTCCAACGCAGCCAAAACTGCCGCAATAACAGCCCGTCCACCATGGACATGAAATTCCACACAATCTTCGCCCGTAAAACTGTTTGGTCCTTTGAACCAAACAAACAAGCCATCATCAATGACCTCAGAAGGCGCATAGGGTCGATGAATATTTGCCCGGACCAATGCCCTGGAAATATCCGCCTTACGGCTTGTGAGGGCCTCTATGGAGGTCGCCGCATTTTCGCCAGAAACGCGAATAACGGCCAGCCCGGCCGGAGGGTGGCCAGACGATAAGGCAAAAATAGTGAATTGAGATACCATATGTAGTGCTTTTAAAATGAAAATATACTAAATCAGGGATTTTTTTGATCTGGAGCAAGCATGAGGCGTTTAACACGTCCTGAGCCTTGAATATGGCTCAAAAGAATTTCGTCAACATCGTCTGTCGAGCTAAAAGTATACCAAACACCTTCCGGATAAATTACCATGGTTGGACCCAGCTCGCACCGGTCGAGGCACCCCGCAGAATTAATCCGCACGGAATTCAAACCAAGCTCTTTGGCTTTGGCTTTCATATAGGTTCGCAGTTCTATGGAACCTTTATCCTTGCAACATCCGCGCGGATGTCCTTCGGCGCGTTCGTTGGTACAGATAAAAACATGGGCGTCATAAAACATCGCAGGGTCCGTAAAGTTATGATCACTCAAAATCAATCTCCGTCTTTATTCTGAGCAGCCCCTGCCATGCCCATCATTTGTGTCCAAAACGTTTTCTGCATATCCCCAAATCCGGAAAAGCCTCCCGGCATACCAGACGTCATCATTGAGGCCATCGCTTCCGGGTCCATGGTATTCATGCTTGAACGCATGCGCTCTTCAAATTCCTTTAGCATGGTTTCATGTAAGGCCGTTACATCCGGCAGTCCAAAAAAGGCTCGGGCCTCTTGCGGTGTACAATCGATATCGATGGTAAATTTCATTCTAGTTTCCTAGTTTTGCGATACGTTATATTAAATAAAGATGATCTTGTAACACGTTACAGCAATACCAACCTTAAAACTCTAACAATTTTCACTTCCCTAAGTTCGAATATTTAACAGGATCAAAATGAGCGAAAACCTTCTTGGCAGCGAAACCAGCCCCTATCTTCTTCAGCACAAAGATAATCCTGTCCACTGGCAACCCTGGAATGGCGAAGCCTTAGACCGCGCGCGCGATCAGAACAAGCCTATTTTATTGTCTATCGGATATGCAGCCTGTCATTGGTGTCATGTCATGGCCCATGAAAGTTTTGAGAACCCTGCCACAGCTGATCTTATGAATGAACTATTCATCAATATAAAAATTGATCGTGAAGAACGTCCGGACCTGGATAGTATTTATCAATCCGCTTTAAATTTGATGGGTGAACAGGGTGGTTGGCCACTCACCATGTTTCTTGATCCAGAGGGAAAACCGTTTTGGGGCGGGACATATTTCCCCCCGACTTCCGGTTATGGGCGTCCTGCCTTTAGGGATGTTTTACATCAAATATCACACGCTTATAAACATGAAATCGATAAAATTAATATCAACACAGAACGGCTGACAACAGCCCTGAAAAAACACCAAAGTCAAAATACAGGTGCAACACTTACAACCCAGAAAATTAGCAACGCCGCACAAACAGCCCTTGGCATGATTGATTTCCAATATGGCGGAACACACGGTGCACCGAAATTTCCGCAGCCGGTTTTCCAAAAATTTCTTTGGCTAGAATATATCCGAACCGGAGAGCAAAAGTTTTGCGACGCGACAACCATTACGCTTGATAATATTTGC
>JABJOR010000281.1 GCA_018664265.1 Rhodospirillales bacterium | reverse complement strand
TCTTTTACCCAGGCCTCAAAATCTTTTGCGTTGCCGCGATTGGCGACCATGCCATTTATGGAGGACGAGCCACCAAGGACGCGCCCTCGATGTTCAAGGATTTTTCGGTCATCGCAATGGGGTTCGGGATCACCAAGGTAACCCCAATCAAATCTGGGATCGCGCGCCGCCATGCCACAGGCCGCAGGCATCTGTATAAGAATGTTTTTATCGCTGCCGCCTGCTTCGACCAGTAGCACACGGATGGACGGGTTTTCAGAAAGCCTGTTTGCCAGGACGCACCCGGCAGACCCTGCACCAACTATGATATAGTCAAAGCTTTGATTTTGTTTCATTGGGGGGCTCCGAAAATTTTAATCAATGGATGTAAAAAGATACTAACGTTAAGAAGTCATACACTGAAACAGCAAATTTCAGCAATTCCATAATTTTAAATTTTATTTATGCCCAATATTGAAACAGACGTTGCTTTAATAATGAATAAGGCTGTGGGATAAGCATTTATGGATAATATACGTGGTAGCGGTTTTATGGTTCTGGCGATGGCTGCTTTTACCCTTGAGGACATGTTCCTCAAGTCGGTAATGCGTAGCTTGCCAATTGGTGAGACCTTAATTCTCTTTGGTATTGGGGGAATGCTTGTGTTTTGCGTTATGACAATGCGACGAGGAGAGCGTGTCTTTCACCCTGCCATTCTGACGCGAACCATATGTTTGCGGGCTATTTGTGAACTTACGGGCCGCTTGTGTTTCGCAATTGCTATTGCTCTGACACCCTTATCCAGTGCATCTGCGATCTTGCAAGCAACACCTTTGGTAGTCGCAGCGGGAGGGATGGTCTTCTTTGGAGAAACAGTTGGATGGCGACGCTGGCTGGCTATTGCAATTGGTTTTGGCGGCGTTCTTTTAATAATTCGCCCGGGATTGAGCGGGTTCGAGCCATTATCGATTTTTGCTTTGATTTCAACTCTTGGATTTGCGGGCCGTGATTTAGCAACGCGGGCTGCACCACCTGTACTGTCGAACATGCAACTGGGTGTTTATGGGTTCTTCATTTTAATTCCAGCGGGCATTATTGCGCTGCTATATACTGGTGGAGCAATATGGCCCACGCCAATACTCTGGATGCAATTGGCTGCCGCAATCACAATTGGTGTCGCCGCCTATAATTTTCTGACTGTTTCAATGCGGGTTGGGGAAGTTTCTGTTATTACACCTTTTCGATATACCAGACTGGTCTTTGCAATGATCATTGGGGCTCTGTTCTTTGCCGAACGGCCAGATGCTATGACGATGCTGGGCAGTGCCATTATTGTAGCCAGTGGTCTATACACAATATTGCGGGAGCGAAAGCTGGCAAAGCTTGTAGAAGAATAAAAATGCTCATAGATTTTGTTTCAGGAAATTAATTTGGAGCATGGCTATGGGTGACAATAATAATTCAATTCACAATTACTACTCACCAAATGACCTCTATAACAAGATCATTGAAGGGCTTGATAAACTTGGAATAGATTTGTCGAATGTTACTCTTGATGACCTTCAGCCTGTCGATGAATTCCATATCAGAGGAGACACCGCAACCAATGAGCTGATCGCGCTTTCCGACTTTACACCAGATCAGCATATTCTGGATGTGGGTTGCGGCATCGGCGGTTCTACTCGTCGCTTGTCGCACGAGACTGGGTGTCGTGTAACCGGCATTGATCTGAGCGACGAATACATTGATGTCGCCCAACGTCTGACACAGCTACTCGGTATGAAGGAACAGGTAAAGTTCAACGCGTGCAGTGCCTTGGATTTGCCATTCGATGATAATTCTTTTGACGGCGTTTGGTCGCTCCAGATGAATATGAATATCGAAGATAAACAATCGTGGTTATCGGAATGCTATCGTGTTTTGAAACCCGGAGGGCGAGCTGTCTTCTATGAAGTCTGTGCAAATGAAAATGCCCCGCTGCATTTTCCTGTGCCGTGGGCACAAGACACGTCCATGAGCTTTCTGGTAAAACCGGATGCTTTTCGTGATGTTCTGAAATCTGCTGGTTTTGAAATTACAGACTGGAACGACAAAACCAACTTGGCACAAAAAGCTTTAGCCCACATGCAGAAACCCGTGGGGAAACCGACTTTGCCAGCGCTTGGGGTGTACTTGCTGGTGGGTGAGGACATAGGCACCAAGGCCTATAATCTGCACCTCAACCTTGATGAAGAACGTGTTAGCCTGATCGAGACTGTCGGGGTGAAACCGGAAGCATAAACGCCTTAAATAAACGCGTTAATAGTCTGACTTTGAAACTTTCCCCCGGCCTTTCTTCACATCACCGCGTTTTGTCTTGGCATCTACCCGTTTGGCTTTTGCACCCTTGCTGGGTTTTGTGGGACGACGGTGTTTAGGGGGAATGGCAGCTTCCCGAATTAACTCGATCAGGCGGTTTTTTGCATCTTGCCGATTTTGTTCCTGGGTACGATAGGTATTAGCAGTGATGATGATATCACCCTCACTGGTCATGCGTCGTCCGGCCAGAGCTTTAAGACGCAGGTAGACTTGATTGGAAAGCGCCTTGCTGCGTCGGGCGTGGAACCGCAATTGAACGGCGCTTTCGGTCTTGTTGACTTTTTGGCCACCGGAGCCGGGGGAGCGGATGAAGCTTTCTTCGATCTCGCTATCTTGAAGGCTGATTGTTGAAGTGATTTCTATCATG
>JABJOR010000280.1 GCA_018664265.1 Rhodospirillales bacterium | reverse complement strand
TTGAATATGGCGTTAGTGTTTAATCTTACTGAAATTATGTAATAAATTGGGGTTCTATAAATGAGTGATTCGAAGTTCAAAGTTCTGTTTGTCTATCCAAATTTTCCAATGTCACATATGCTACTGCCTGCCGGGGTCGCAATTCTTTCAGCAGTGTTAAAAGAAAATGATATTGATGTTCGATTGTTCGCTACGACTCTTTATTTGGATGACGGTAAAACTTTTGATGAAATCAGAGAGTCTTTGTCCCAATTAAAGCGTACAAAGGTCGACGATCTTGTTCAGGACCGAAGCGCTATCCCTATCAACGATTTCAATAAATTGCTGGATAATTATCAACCTGATCTTATAGCGATATCTCTTCTTGAAGATACGGTTAGCATGGGGCTTCCCTATGTAGAAATTGCCAAGGAACGAGGTATCCCAGTCGTCGCAGGTGGTGTTTATCCAACTTTCAATCCAGATGAAATTTTGAAGAATGATGCTATTGATATCGTATGTATTGGTGAGGGCGAAAACGCGCTGGTGAGTCTATGCAAAGCGTTGGCCAGTAGGGAGCCTATTAATAAAATCAAGAACCTTCATGTAAAGAATAAAGATGGAAGCATCACCCGAAACCCGCTTGGTCCGCTTGTAAATGTTAACGAACTACCTTTTGCGGATTATGATATTTTTCAAGCTGAACGGTTTTATAGACCAATGCAGGGCAAAGTTCTAAGAATGCTTCCGGTGGAAATGCACCGAGGGTGCCCATATAAATGCGCCTTTTGTGAAGATCCATCTCAGAATTTACTTTATAAAAATGCAGGAGTTGCCAAAACTTATCACAGGACCAAATCGCCACAACGGCTGATTGATGAAATTCAGTATTTTGTGGATAAGTATGAGGCTAATTACATTTATTTTAATGCGGAAACTTTCTTTGCGATGCCGCATAGTGATTTCCTTGAGTTGGCTGAATTATATGAAAAGCAGATTGGGCTACCATTCTGGCTTCAGACTCGTCCGGAAACAATAACAGAGCAAAGGGTCGCTTTGCTCAAAAAGATGAATGTAAGCAATATCAATGTTGGTCTTGAACATGGAAATGAAACATTTAGAGCCAACGTACTAAATCGCCGGATGAGAAACGAAAAAGTAGTGGATGGCCTCAAGATCCTTAACGATGCAGAAATACCTGTAACTGTTAATAATATTATGGGATTCCCGGATGAAACCCGTGAGTTGGTATTTGATACTATTGAGCTTAACCGGCAGGTTAAAACTGCAACGATAAATGCCTACCTCTATAATCCATATCAGGGAACACAGCTTTACGATGTATGTAAGGAAAAGGGTTACTTGTCGAATGACGATGATGAAAAATTTGTCGATGTGGCCCTGAGCACAGAGAAATTTGCCTATTTTAAAACGTGTTTGCGAATGCCTACAATTTCTCCAGAGGAGCTTGTAGGCTTACAGAAAACATTTGTTCTTTATGCAAAGTTACCTCGCTCAGAGTTCGATAGAATTCGAATTGCTGAAAAAAATGATGATGCTGGAATAGAAATGTTTGCAGAACTAAATGAGCAATATGCAGATATTATTGCGGGCAAAGTCACTCTTGACGAAGACGTATTGGGTTATCTGACTGACTAGATTATTCAAACATAGAACAAAGTAAAACCACACGATGCAACCAACCTATATTAAGGACAACAGCTTTGCTGGATTGTCTGGTGTCGACAGTGATGTCACGACCATTCTGGCAAGAATTCAGGCCTTGCAAAATCGATTATCTGAATTGTCGCTGGATGAGCACCGTCGCGATATTCTGAAACGTGCATGCACGGGGTTATTGGCAAACTCAGATGAAAGTTCTGACGGTTTCTGGTTGCGCCCTCACGTCGTGGAAGAAATTCGGCGTGTAACAGATGAGGAATTACCAAACTATCTTTTTTACCGGTTTCGGTATGACGTATTTCCCGTTGTTAAAGAGATTGATGCATATCCACCCTGCGTACAGATAGAGCCGACATCTGTATGTAACTACCGTTGTGTATTCTGCTACCAGGTTGACCCCAAACTTACGGATCGCAAAGCCGGGCATAAAGGCCGGATGACGCTGGATACATTTAAGGCAGTTGTTGATCAAATAGAGGGAGAGGTTGAGGCCGTGACGCTTGCTTCGCGCGGCGAGCCGCTTTTATGCAAAGACATAGTAAAGATGCTGGAATACGTTTCTGGCAAGTTTTTGGGGTTCAAGATCAATACCAATGCATGGTATCTGGATGAGGCAAAAGCCCACGCCCTCCTGGCGGCAGAGCCCAATACTGTTGTCTTTTCAGCTGATGCAGCTGATGAAGAATTGTATGCCAAGCTCAGAGTGAATGGTCGTCTGGACAGAGTTTTAGAGAACATTCGGATGTTTGCTGAAATCAGGGCGAAGCACTACCCTAATTCAAGAACAATAACCCGTGTTTCGGGCGTGGATTTTTCTGATAAGCAAGACTTTGGTGAGATTGAAAAGTTCTGGAACGACTATGTGGATCAGGTTGCTTTCGTAGACTATAATCCGTGGGTTAGTGTTTATGATGCCGATGCAACCAATGTATCTGACGCGTGTTCAGATTTATGGCGCCGCACATTTGTCTGGTGGGATGGGCGTGTGAATCCTTGCGATGTGGATTATTTGTCCACTCTTTCCACAGGAAATATAGTTGAGTCCTCGCTTAGTGATATTTGGATCGGCGCGGCTTATCAGAAGCTCCGCCAGGCACATCTGGATAATCGCCGCAATGGGCTGCTTCCCTGCAAAAACTGTTCACTGATTTAATTCCTCGCTGACCGCCCAAATAGAAATCTGAGTAGACTGATTTGAAAACACAAAATTGTGGATGCGTTACCGCTTTGGTTTCTTCAACGCTCGAAGTGGTCAAAGATTTTTCAGTTGCGGGTGATCTTACAGTTTGGTTTCTATGCAGCAATGTAGAGCCACGTTTGGACCTGATAGAAAAGCTACCTGCTACAGTTACGGTTGGTGAACTTGGCTCTAAACTGGACGATGCTGCTGATCGAATTGAGCACCAGTTACTGAATATCGATGAGCAAATTTTAGGCAGTGAAGACGATCGATTTGCCTGGGGCGCAAGTTTAATTGGAGACTCTAGCCCTTATGCAACTGATCTACAGCGTAATGCTGCTAGCTATCTTGTTGCCCAGGATATTCTGGCATCTGGCGGTCGTCATTTATTTATAGTGGAGAGTGATAATTTAGCATGGGCATTTAGCCAGACAGCCCTCAGGAATGGAGTAATGCTGGAATGCCGGGTTAAACCTCGTACCCCGTCTCGTATTTTTGCCGGACTTCATTCGCGTCTCTCCATGATCAGACAGTATTGGCGTGAATCCAGGATTTTGAAGCCAATACGAAGAAATTGCCCTCTTCCCTTGAAGAAACTGAGAGATTGTGAGGTTCTCATTTTTGGATGGGCTGGAGAGCAGACATTTCAATCCAATAAACAAAATAGCCAATTTGGTCATCTTACCCGGATGCCGCAAGTATTGCGCAATGCTGGTTTAAAGGTTGGGTTTATTGCGAATCCTCTTGGCTGGACACAGGATTATACCAAAATAGTGAAAAATGTTGCCAGCGCATTTGACCCGGTATTGCTGACCTGTGACACAAAATCTCTGGGTGCCGTCCTTCGCGGGGCATGGACATCCTGGAAAATGAACCGGCGACTGAAAAAGGATGTCATTATTGCCGGCTTGAATTTATCGCCAATTCTTGAATTAGAGCGTTACAAAGATTTACAAAGTACACGACCAACATCGGCATATGGATATAGAGAAATTGGAAAGTTTCTTGTTGATCATGGAATTAAACCGAAGGTCATTGTACACCCATATGAGCGCCAGGGGTGGGAGCGAGCTTTTCTAACTGGCATGCGAGAATATTTACCTGAGACACGCGTGGTTGCCTATCAGCATGCACCGATTTCTGCAAGATTTATCAGTCTTTTCCCCTCAGAAGCAGACATAGAAAGCAAACGGCTACCTGACCAAATGATCACTATGGGGAGTTATTTTTTCAGACTGTTTGAATCAAGAAAATTTCCATTAGAGCGACTGAGTATGGGGGGCAGTTTAAGGTACGAGACTGCCTTGTCTACGGCTGAAAAGATGACCACAAAAAGCACATCACAGAAAAATGGAATTGTCCTTGCTGGGACATCTATTGATCTTGATGAAGCGCTTGATCTTGTGGGAAAGGCGGCCTTGGCTTTGAGAGCGTTGCCAGAGGTAAGGCTCGTCGTTAATTTTCACCCTGTCGTCAGCAATGATTTTAAGGCAAGAGTAGAAAGCTTTGTGAAGAAAATTGCCGGTTCTGTAGCCAAAAGAGTAGAGTTTAGTAATGCTGGAATTCAGGATCTTCTACCGGATGCCAGCGTGCTTTTGTACAATGGTTCTGGTGCAGCGATTGATGCTATTTTACAAGGGGTCCCTGCGGTGTATGTACCGCTGGGGGGAACTATCAGCGCCGATAAAATACCTGATCACCTTACCATCCATGCTGCGAATGAGGCAGAACTCCAGGTGGTTCTGCAAAAGTTACTTTTATCAGAAGATGTTGAAAAGCGGGATCGAAGCATTGGCGGTATTCTTGCCGAAGTTGATGAAGATGCGATTGTGAAGGCTGTGTTGGGAAATTGACGGTGGCACCTAAAATTTCTGTCATTATGTCTGTATTCAACGGTGAAGAGTTTTTGCGTGAGACTCTTGATTGTGTCATGGCGCAAAACTTTAGCGATTGGGAAATGATCATTGTCAACAATTGCTCAACAGATGGCACCCAGAATGTACTTGATGAATATGACGATCCTCGTATTCGAATTATCTCTCCCGAAAGCCACGGTGAGATAGGTGTGGGGCTTAGGCTGGCCTTATCGCAGGCCAGAGGTGAGTATGTCGCTGTGCAGGATGCCGACGACCTGTCTCTACCTGAAAGATTAAAAGATCAGAGTAAGGTTCTTGATGATGATGACTCGCTTGGATTGGTTAGCGGGTGGTATGATCTCATTGACGGACAGGGTAAGAAAATCGGTGAGGGTCGCCCACCAGAAAACCAGCAAGAACTGATTGATGCAATGCAGGTCTCCAATCCAATCGCGCATTCCGCGTGCATGTTTCGTCGGTACGCTACGGATCAATCCGGGGGGTATCCGCTAGAGTATAGCTATGGCTGTGATTTAGGTTTGATCATAAGGTTGTTAAAGTTCAATTGGAAAATTGCTGTCCAACCTAAAGTGACTATTAAGCTGCGGCAACATATCAATCAGTCGTCAACCATTGCAAAACTTAGTATTGCACGATCATATGATGCCGCTCGCGTGGCAAAAGAAATTACCCGGATCAAGGGGGCCTCTGTTCCATCACTGAGGCTTGGCAAACGAAATATTACCAAGAGAACTTTGCAGTATGGTATGGCCCTTGCAGCAGATAAACAATGGTCTATGGCATTTCGCCAGTTGGTATCTGCAATCTTGCATCAACCACTCTACGCTTTAATATATTTGACATATTGTGCGGTAAAGCGGCTGGGTGTAAGGAAAATATCCTAAAGTTTTAACATTTTTGTCTTACGTTAAGTTGGCATTATTCCAACGGTGCGGTAAATATTTATAGGGAGAATTGAATGAAAGTCGTTATTCTTTGTGGGGGTAAGGGTACACGAATTCGTGGTGTTAACGATGATCTGCCCAAACCTATGATTCCAGTCGGGAATTACCCTATTATTTGGCATATCATGCGCTCTTACGCCCATCATGGCTTCAACGAATTTGTGCTGTGCCTGGGATACAAGGGGCCTACCATTAAGGATTTTTTCCTGAATTACCGTAGTCAGATCAGCGACTTTACCATTGATTTTGCCAATGGCCGTGAAGTGACCTTTGACAAGGCCCATGAAAAGCTGGACTGGAAAGTGACTTTGGCGGAAACTGGGGAAGATACCCTGACCGGATCGCGCATCAAGCGTATTGAGCACTACATTGGTGATGACGAAGAGTTTATGATGACCTATGGCGACGGTGTGTGTGATATTGATGTTAATGCTCTGATTGACTATCACAAAAACCACGGAAAGCTGATGACGGTCAGTGGCGTTCGCCCGCCCAGCCGCTTTGGTGAACTTGATACCAATGACGAAAGCCGCATTGTTGAATTCAATGAAAAACCTCAGGCAACCGGTGGACGTATTTCCGGTGGTTTCTTTGTCTGTAATAAAGAAATTTTCAAGTACCTTGATGCAGATCGCTCAGATGAAACTCTGGAAGCTGACCCCATGCGCAAGATTGCCGCCGATGGTCAGATGATGATGTATAAGCACGATGGTTTTTGGCAATGCATGGACACCTTCCGCGATTATGCGCTGCTCAATGAATTGTATGAAGACGGAACAGCGCCTTGGGTAAAGTGGTAAGCCATTATGGATTTTAATAATTTTAAAGGCCGTCGTGTTCTTGTTACCGGCTCTACTGGTTTCAAAGGAGGTTGGCTATGCACATGGTTGTTGTCTCTGGGCGCAGAAGTTTCAGGCTTTGCCCTGCCGCCGGAACCGGATGCGCCGTTGTTTGACCAACTTCGTCTGCGGGATCGTATCGATCACCATGATGGTGACATCCGTAATATCGAGACCGTAAAATCTGTTCTGGCCGCAACAAAACCGGAAGTGATTTTTCATCTGGCGGCGCAGCCACTGGTTCGCCTGAGTTATGATGAGCCAAAGCTAACGTTTGATACCAATGTTGGCGGGGCGATCAATTTGCTTGATGCCATCCGGGGTTATGATGATCTGCGCGCGTTGGTGTTTGTTACATCGGACAAGGCTTACCGCAACAAAGAATGGATTTGGGGCTACCGTGAAAATGACGAGCTTGGTGGACATGATCCGTACTCGGCATCAAAGGCTACTGCCGAACTGGTGTTTGCCGGTTATCAGGACTCATTCTTTATGGGGCGTGATAATTTTGGTGCGGCTTCTGTTCGTGCAGGCAATGTCATCGGCGGGGGAGATTTTTCCGCCGACCGTATTGTCCCGGATTGTATCCGCGCTCTGCAAGCGGGTGAAGAAATTGTTCTGCGCAACCCGCTCTCCACTCGCCCGTGGCAACATGTTTTGGAACCACTCTCTGGGTATCTTGCTGTGGCGGATCGCATTCTTGATGATCCGGATGATGGCGCCGGAGCCTGGAACTTTGGCCCTGATTCGGAAAATGTCCGTACCGTTCAGGAGTTGACCGAAACCGCCATTAGCATCCTTGGCACAGGCAGTTTGCGGGTTGAGCGTAGTGACGCTCACCCTCATGAAGCCAATTTGTTGATGCTGAATTCAGACAAAGCCAAGACCAAGTTGGGTTGGTGTTGTCGCTGGGATTTCGATCACGCCGTCAGCAATACGGTGCTGTGGTACAAGCGCGTCCATGAAGGTGAAGACCCGGTCAAGGTAACCGAAGAACAGCTTGCTGCATTTTTGGAGGCAGGCACGTGATTGATGGCGTGATCATCACACCGCTAAAGCAAATTCATGATGAGCGCGGAGCGGTCTATCATATGCTTCGTTCAGATTCGCCAAACTTTGTTAACTTCGGGGAGTTATATTTTTCTGTGGTCAATCCGGGTATTGCAAAGGGCTGGAATCGACACAAGAAAATGATTACGAATTTGTCTGTCATCAAGGGTAAACTTGCCTTGGTGCTTGTGGACTTACGATCAGGTAGTTCCACTGAAGGCGAAGTTCAGGAAATCATTTTAGGGAGCGATCCTGATATTTATCAATTAGTCACGGTGCCTAATATGATCTGGACGGGTTCAAAATGTTTAAGTGATGAACCTGCTATACTGGCCAATTGTGCTTCAATTCCACACGACCCTGAAGAAGCTGAAAAACTGTTCTTGAAAAATTCCGTTATTCCATATGACTGGTCTTGAAAAAAATGCCTGAAACAATACTTTTGACTGGCGCTAGTGGTTTGATCGGCGGGCGTTTCCTTCGCCAACTCAGCAGTAACTCAGACAGGCAGGTTATCTGCTTATCGCGTAGCCAACGCGATTTTCATACCCCCTCAAATGTCTCATCGCAGGTCATTGACTGGACCGATGTATCGGCAATTGAAGTTGTCTGTGCTAGGGTGGACACGAT
>JABJOR010000279.1 GCA_018664265.1 Rhodospirillales bacterium | reverse complement strand
TGCCATAACCCTGTAAAACCGATAACACGATTGAGTGAACGTTCCTCAATTGCATACCCGCCATATCCACGCAGAGACCACTGGCCGATCTCTTTGGACATGAAATCTGAAGCTTCAATTCGACTAATCGCGCCACCACGATGTTTGCACAACTCATCATCCGTTAGAAACTCAGCCAAAACTTCAAAATCTGCCAGAGACCACCCCCGTAGGATCAACCGCTCAGTTTGCAATTCTTCAATCATAACTCGATTTCTTCCGTGCGCATCAAGTCGGCAAGCTCGGTAATCATCTGGCCTAGTTCAGAATTTTCAAGATTATCGGCTGCGCGCGCTTGCGCTTCCGAGCCCTTGTTTTGGCCCAGTTTCCAAGTGCCTTCAACACGCTCAATGGAGAATTCAACGGGAACAATCATGCGCTGCATTTTCTCCAAAACCTCTGACGTTACTTTATCCAGTTTCCATTCAGGCTTTGGCACCAAACGTTTTTCAAATTGCTCCGACAAGGCCTCTAAGTGAGGCCTCAATCGGTCATCCGGTAATTTGCGAAGCGTGCCATAAAGATGAACCGCCACATAATTCCAGGTCGGAACCTGATCTTCCAGACCATACCAATCCGGAGATATATAACCATCCGGCCCGGAGACGATCATTAGTGCAGGCTGGTCTTCTGCCAGAAGGGGCAAAATGAGGTTGGAGCGAACAAGGTGAGCGCCAAAACTTGTGCCATCGTCGGATATAACAAATGGGACGTGAGAGGCTATAGGCCCATCCGAGCCAGATACCGTCAGCACGCCAAAACCCCGGTCCTGGGCAAATGACAGGTTTTGCTCAGGGCTTGTTTTACGGAAGGCTTTATTGGGATGCATGGTTATCTCTCATGTCGATTGTTCCAGCCTTCCCAGGCCATGCGGGTGCGAACCCCCAGATCGAGGAACGGACGGGGTGGTAATCTTATCGGTGTACCAAAACTTTCCATATCGGCGATCAGAGAATTATCCTGCCCGCAAGCAAGGTCTGCGGCCAGCATACCGGACACAGCGCCTTTTGCTGCGCCGACAGCATTTTGACACACGGCGGTATAGACATTGGGCGCGACCTGTCCAAAACCCGGTGTGTGATTGCCCGAAAGACACACGTAGCCAGTCCAGGTGTGCTCGATTGTTACGTCCGGCAACATGGGGAAGCGTTGATGGAACATGCGCTGATGATCCTGCGCCAACGAACGACGCATGCTATCCGTGCAATTCATGTCCTGACAATGATGAATATTTTGTCGGATCAACAAGCGATGATCGCGAGTGTACCGCTGGGTGATAGAAACAAAGGCATTGGCCGGGGTGATACCCCAATCCTCAACCCCGCCAAGCTCGGCACGTTCCTGCTCGCTCAAAGGGCGGGTGATACTGGCATGGGCCGCAAGGTATATAAACTTGCCGCGATAAAATCCGAAGAACGGCGCAAAACCGTTAACTGCCAGAATGACTTTATCAGCGACCACGCTGCCTTGCGGTGTCTTCATGGTCACGCGTTCAGCATTATCAAATTCAAGAACCGGGCTGGCTTCATGCACCGTCACGTTTTCCGGCATGGTATCGGCAAGCCCCCGACACAAAGCCGCCGGGTTCATCAACACGCACCCCGGCGTGTAAAGGGCCGAGATATAATGCGGTGTGCCAACCTCGGCTTGTAAATCGGCACCTTCCACCCAGCGATAAGGCTCCTCCAAGCTATCGAGCATTTTTGCCAACGGTTCCAGCATGACTTTACGACCACGTTCGCTGGCGACGGTTTGATACTTTCCACGCCGCCCCCAATCACACGCGATGTTGTGTTGATTAACCTGGACTTCATTAAAATCAATCCCGGCACGCGCCAGACGCATTTCGGCGTGGGCATGGTTCAACGCGTCCATCCCATCATCAATGGTATGGGGGATATCAATGGCAAACCCGGAATTCCGCCCGGAGGCGTTCTCGCCTGCAATTGAGGCGTCCAGCAAAACGATTTGATCATCGGGCCTGTTCATAGCCAGCCGTCGGGCAGCGGCCTGCCCGGCAAAGCCACCACCGATCACGGCCCAATTGCACCGGATATCTTTATCCAACGGTGCGTTGGGTGTGCGCGCGGGTAAAATACGGCTCCACCCATTAGTCTTGTCATCATTTGGCAGCTTGGAGATTTTTGTCATGTTGTGCTTACTCAGACTTGCCTATTGATTTATAGTGTAGACAAAATCACGATTACCAAAACAATTCAACAGTCATTGGCCTGATCATGAATAACACTACAGAAAAATCTCTCAGCGGAACCACAATAGGCTTTATCGGGTTGGGCTTGATGGGGCGTCCTATGGCGCGTAATTTGTATAACGCAGGGGCGGATATGATCGTCCATTCACGCTCGCAAGGCCCTGTGGATGAACTGCTTGCACAGTGTCCGAACTGTACGTCCGTGCCAAACCCAGCAGCGGTGGCACAAAAAGCTGACATCATCATCTTGATGCTCAGCGACACCCCGGCACTCGAAATCGTTTTGCAAGGCAACAGCGGTGTTTTATCCGCAATACAGCCCGGAACCTTGATCATCGACATGGGAACCAGCGACACCCTGATCACCCGCGCGTTGGCGAAAGCTGTCGAGGATAAAGGCGGCGCTTATGTGGACGCTCCGGTTTCCGGTGGCACGCTGGGCGCAGAAAGTGGTGAGCTGGTCATCATGGCTGGCGGCAGTGAGGTTGCTCTCAATCAAGCAAGCGCCATTCTGGATGTGCTGGGGAAACAAACTACTCATGTGGGTGACATTGGCGCGGGACAGGTTGCCAAGGCCGCCAACCAGATCATTGTCGGGCTGACGATCGGGGCAGTCTCCGAAGCCCTTGCCCTGTCGAGGCGCGCGGGCGTTGACCCGGCGCAGGTTCGAAAAGCCCTGCAAGGTGGGTTTGCGGACTCCCGTATTCTGGAAGTTCACGGCAAACGCATGGTCGATCACACCTTCGCGCCGGGTGGCAAATGCACCACACAACGAAAAGATCTGGATCAGGGATTGGCACTTGCAACAGCCCTCGACATGGAACTTCCTGCCACAGCCTTATGTCGGGATTTGTACGATAAATTGATCGATGCCGGACACGGCGGACTGGACCATTCCGCCCTGATCAAGGCCATTGATACAGATTGGGAATAAACAAAAAAGGCCGCATCCGAAGATGCAGCCTTTCTCATTCTTAAGCGGAGCGAACTCCGGGTAGCTTGATTGGTGGTTTGGCTTAGAAGCCCATACCGCCGCCCATGCCGCCCATGCCGCCGCCCATGCCGCCCATGCCGGGATCACCCATTGGCATGGCTGGCGCGTCTTTTGCTGGAGCATCAGCAACCATAGCTTCTGTTGTAATCAACAGTGAAGCAACGGAGGCCGCGTCCTGCAGAGCTGTGCGAACAACTTTGGTTGGATCAATGATACCAGCCTTGAACATGTCGACATATTCTTCGGTCTGGGCATTGTAACCAATGCTGGCGTTTTTGTTTTCCAGCAGCTTGCCGACAACAACAGAACCATCAACACCAGCGTTTTCGCTGATCTGACGGACTGGAGCCTGCAGAGCACGTTTGACGATATTCACGCCAACCTGCTGGTCATTGTTTACGACTTTAACCTTGTCGAGGGTCTTGGTAGCTTTCAACAAGGACACGCCACCACCAGCAACAACGCCTTCTTCAACGGCTGCGCGGGTTGCGTGAAGAGCATCGTCAACACGATCTTTCTTTTCTTTAACTTCGATTTCGGTAGCGCCACCAACGTTGATGACAGCAACACCGCCAGCCAATTTGGCCAGACGTTCCTGAAGTTTTTCTTTGTCGTAATCAGAAGATGTTTCATCAATCTGCTTACGGATCTGTGTGCAACGACCCTGGATGTCAGTCTTCTTGCCAGCACCTTCAACGATGGTTGTTTCTTCTTTGGTGATAACAACCTTCTTGGCAGTACCGAGCATGTCCAGTGTAACGCTTTCGAGCTTGATGCCGATGTCTTCGCTGATAACCTGACCGTTGGTCAGAATTGCGATATCTTCAAGCATAGCTTTACGACGATCACCAAAACCAGGAGCTTTAACAGCAGCAACCTTCAGACCACCACGGAGCTTGTTAACAACGAGGGTAGCAAGTGCTTCGCCTTCGATGTCTTCAGCAATGATGATAAGGGGACGTGAAGACTGAACAACAGCTTCAAGAATTGGCAGCATTGCCTGCAATGAGGACAATTTCTTTTCGTGGATCAGGATGAATGGGTTTTCCATGTCACAGATCATTTTGTCGGAATTGGTGACAAAATATGGAGACAGGTAACCGCGATCGAACTGCATGCCTTCAACAACGTCGAGATCGGTGCTAAGACCTTTAGCTTCCTCAACAGTGATAACGCCTTCGTTACCAACTTTTTCCATTGCTTTAGCAATCATGTCACCAACTTCAACATCGCCGTTTGCAGAAATGGTACCAACCTGTGCGATTTCGCCACTGGTGGAAACTTTCTTTGAGCTTTTGCGAATGGTTGTAATGACGTGATCTACAGCGAGATCAACACCGCGCTTGAGATCCATAGGGTTCATGCCAGCAGCAACTGCTTTAGCACCTTCACGAACGATAGCCTGGGCCAGAACTGTAGCAGTTGTGGTACCGTCGCCAGCTTCGTCATTGGTGCGTGAAGCAACTTCGCGCAGCATCTGTGCGCCCATGTTTTCGAACTTGTCGGAAAGTTCAATGTCTTTGGCAACTGTAACACCATCTTTGGTGATACGTGGAGCGCCGAAGGATTTGTCGAGAACAACGTTACGGCCTTTAGGACCGAGCGTTACTTTGACAGCATTTGCCAGGATATCGACACCGTTCAACATACGTTGACGGGCGTCGGCTCCAAACTTGACTTCTTTAGCAGCCATGTCGTTTTAACCTTTCTTTCGTGAAGAAAATTATTTCTTCTTCTTTGCAGCGGGTTTCTTAGCTGCGGGTTTTTTAGCAGGGGCAGCTTTCTTAGCTGGGGCAGGTTTCTTGGTGATATCAAGAATGCCGAGAATGTCGGATTCTTTCATGATCAGCAGATCTTCGCCGTCAACTTTGATTTCAGTGCCAGACCATTTGCCGAAAAGCACAAGGTCACCAGCTTTAACATCGAGAGGAGTAACAGTTCCGTCTTCAGCTCTAATACCTGAACCAACAGAAACGATTTTACCCTCCATGGGTTTTTCCTGAGCGGAATCAGGGATGATGATACCGCCAGCAGTTTTCACGTCTTGTTCGACGCGCTTTACGAGCACGCGATCATGAAGTGGGCGAAAATTCATAGCATAACCTCCAAAAGGGGTAGAAATTTCAAATGATTAGTTAAAATTGTTAGCACTCACACTAGATGAGTGCCACCGATTTAGTCGGCTGAGCCCAAAGTGTCAAGGGTGCCAGCCAAGAAATTGGAGAAGAATGTGGATAGATTGGGTTTTTTCGCCTGATTATGGCTGTTTTTCTGAAAAAATCAGGTCCGGGCGGCTTTGAACGGCTTCCACAGACCAAAAAGCTATATATTTCCCCCACCAGGGAAAAACAGCCATAGGGGCAAGATCAGCAGGCAACATGGAATGAATGGTAACCACTTCCGCACTGGGATTTCCTGCAACCCAGGCAACAGCCCCCACTGGATCGCCCTGATCTAGAACATCCAGTGGTTTTTCGAGCTTGCCCATATAGGCAAACTCACCCAGATAGGGTTTCTGGCTTTGAGATGCGAAAGCGACAGGGATATTCTCGCCCTGCAACAAGCGAATGCGTTGGGCTGCATCATTCAACCCGCTTTGCTCAGCGCGCAAAGGTTTGGCAATCATATACCCTATCGAAACAACCAAAACAGAGGCAACGGCCAGCACCAGAGTACGCATACCCAATGTGCGGGGCATGGCTATGGCAATCATCGCCCCAAGAGCCATTGCGATAACACCCCAGCTTCCTGAAAGCCTGCCAACCCACCAGGGCAAATCAAAGGCACCTGCGGCCAGCGGCATCACAATCACCACAGCCCCGAGCAAAGCCACAACCAGGCCGACCAAAGATTCTCCGCGGGTAAACACTGTTGCCAGATACCCGCTTACTCTGCCTGAAGATTGAGACTCATCACCTTCTGTTTCAACGCTTTCTGATAACGCTTTATGATCGAGACGCGCGGCTTCCGGATCAGCTCGGATATAAATCAAAAACCCCATAATCAGGGCGAATGCCGGCATGGAGAACATCAGGGCCTGCAACACAGCATCCGGGCGCAACAGGAAAACGCCTAAAACAGGCAAAATCCAGAACACACACAGCCACACCCCGCCGTCTTTTATCAGGTACTTAACACCGGCAAGAGCACGCCATGCCGGAGGCCAGACAATCCACGGCAGGAACAGCCCCGTAATAACCAGAACATATAACCACCAATCCTGCCCGGGAAGGCTGAGATTTGGCATGAAAATATTTTTGAGCAACGCTTCCGTATAGGCAGGGTCTTGCTGTAAAATTACCGGAACCATCCAGGCAAGCATGACAACGGCTGCCAATGCGACGACAACCAGCATTTTCAAATACCAATAACGCCAACCGCCAGAGGAATCCTCTTCGCTGTCATCAGCCTCATGGCCTACCATGATCCGGCCGCCCCAAAGCGGGGCCAACATCATGGCAGGCAGGATATAAACAATCAGCACCGGACCGACAGCCAGCATCCCCACGCCCAACGCCAACCCGGCAACCACGCAAGCCCCCCACTGTCCTGTGCGCCAGGAAAACAGCACACCCCAAAATGCTACCAGCAGGCAAAAAACAGCAATTGGCGTGCTATCTGGAATGGTCGACATCACAGCCCATAGCATAGAGCCCATGAGAACAGTGCCAGACAAAGCCCCAATCCCGGCCCAACCCGGCCACAGGATGCGCGCCAGAGCAGCACTCATAAAAACGCTGGCAAACCCGAACAAAGGGGAAATCAATCGAGGCCAAAACTCGTTTAGCCCAAACAAGGACCACCCGGCATTCATAACCCAATACAAAAGCGGTAATTCGCCTGCGTATGGGGCGCCATTAAGATGAGGAACCAGCAAAGAGCCGCCCCGCCACATGTCCCAGGCAATGCTTAAATTGCGTAATTCATCGCCGGGTAAGACAGGTCGGGACGTAATCGCAGCGGCCCCCAACACCAGGAATGATGCTGCCCATATCAAAGGAAACCCGACCAGGAACAATGTTCTGGTATTCATGAAGGGGTTGCCTCCTGCTCAAGAGGTTTGCTCCCACTATGACGACGATAGCGTCGATAAAGATAAGCCCCCATGGCAACAGAGACAACAAACAACCCGGCGCTGATCGCCAGACGCAATCCCGGGTCCACATTCACACCTGTGCCTGCCAGAGCAAAAATAAAGGTTTGCGGGATAAACCCGAGGGCTGATCCGGCAACGAACATAATGCCTCGCGCACTGGATACGCCCGCGCACAGGCTGGTCAAAACGTTGCTTCCCGCCGGCATAAGGCGAATTAGTAAAGCCATGCTGAAGGGGTTGTTACCGAGAAACCGATCAATCTTTTCCACCCGACCTGACATTTTAGAGGCCACAAGCTCCCGCCCGATAAGTCGTGCAAAGGTGAAGGTTATGATACAGCCTAAAATTGTTGCCAAAAGCGCCAACGCTGTTCCCTCAACCAATCCAAAGGCATAACCGCCCATAAAGGAAATAATTTGCCTTGGGAAACCGACTGTAGCGAAGCCTGCTGCGATTGCCAGATACAATAGCTGCCCCGTCAGGCCCTGCCCGCGAATATGGGCATCTACCCATTGCTCATCGAGCATAGCGCCAAGATCCGTCGTCTTGATCGCCACTCCGGCACCGACCAAAACCAGTAACATAACCAGACCGCGAGCGATCTTTAGCGCAAGCTCGGTGTTCACCGCTCCTGCCTCTCACGCTCGAAACGAACTTCGATTGAGGACGGGCGATTGCCACGGCGCAACAACCAGATCATGCCCATTAAGTCCCAGATACTGGCCCAGGCCCGATCCAGTGTCCCGTAGTTGGACACACCCCGTTCGCGGTGACGATGATTAACCGGAACCGAGATAACTTCCCCGCCACCCCTGATGATCAATGCTGGCAAAAACCGGTGCATGTGATCAAAGTGCGGCATTGCCATAAAGGATGCGTGCGAGAATACCTTGATGCCGCATCCGGTATCCGGCGTATTGTCCTTTAAAAGACGCTTTCGCAGTCCATTGGCAAATTTTGATGAAAACCTTTTGATCAGGATGTCGCGACGCTTGGTGCGCCACCCAGCTATCATCAGGTTATCGTAATCGGAATCCCTGCGAAACCGCTTGATCATTTCAGGAAGGTCCGCCGGATCATTTTGTCCATCACCATCCAGTGTTGCAATAATATGGCCGCGCGCCACGGTAACACCACTGATCACAGCAGCACTTTGTCCACAGCTTTTGTCATGGCGAATAACCCGAAGCGGAGCTCCGTCATGGAATTGTTTTTCAAGTTCGGCTGGTGTCGCATCCGTGCTGCCATCATCTATATAGATAATTTCATAAGGTGCGCCGCCATCAAGAGCCGCCCGAATTTCTGTAATCAGGGGTTCAATATTTTCAGCTTCATTCTTGACAGGTACGACAACCGTAATATCGGGAACCGTATTATAGTCAACGTGACGGGAATCTGTTTCAGGCATCTGATTTTTCATATAATAATATAAACATAATGCAGTTAATACAGGGCTAAGCCCCATCTCGCAATTGACTTATACCATGTTGGTTAAGATTATCTGTCTGACAATCGATCCAGTCGCAATCGATGGCGGTCATCGCTCAGCAGCCGCGCAGCCCCCAACACAGCCATGAACAGGCCCAGTGCTGTACACCCTGCGATTAGAAACATAATC
>JABJOR010000278.1 GCA_018664265.1 Rhodospirillales bacterium | reverse complement strand
CGATATAAACTTCTTGAATGTTGTTAAGCAAGATAAAGATAGATTTTCCTACTTTGATAGATTCAAATATTTCTTTTTTCCAGTGATCTAAGTGCTCTTTTAATGAAAATGAGCCATGATCATCTAAAGAAACTTTACCTAAATAGTGTTCGTCATAATATCCATGAAAGGGTGTGATGTCTGGGTCAAAAACTATAATGTCATAGTCAAGCAAGGAGGATTTAGAATTAATTGGGACATGCATGTCATCACATCCTGGAATTGAGGTCCCAACGATTGCTATATTTTTTTTTGACATGCTTTCCCCCGGAATCTTAGGAAATTCTCAACTAGCTGTACATCTTTGAGTTTCAATATACCAACGGCTCCAAAATAAGTAAGCATAAATATATGAAGAGGAACTCTGGGGACATCATACTTAGTTTCAATTTTCCATATCATTTACCCCTTAATCCTGAACATCTGCCCAATTCTTGCCATATTAAAACGCTACATGGATGGTGCGTTTGTTTGCGGGTGTATTTGAAGTCTCGCCAGATATGGTATAAGTGAGCCGAATCGCAATTACAGTTTAAAGGTCTAATATCCCATGGCAGGTCATTCCCAGTTTTCAAACATCATGCATCGCAAAGGGCGTCAGGACGCCAAACGGGCAAAGGTTTTCGCCAAGCACGCACGTGAAATCACGGTTGCGGCTAAAATGGGGACGCCTGATCCTGCCATGAATGCGCGCCTTCGCGGGTCGATCATTGCGGCGCGTGCCGATAATATGCCCAAAGATAACATCGAGCGCGCCATCAAGAAGGCGACCGCTGCCGATGGTGAAAACTTTGAAGAGGTCCGTTATGAAGGTTACGGCCCCAGTGGCATTGCCCTTATTGTTGAAGCCCTGACGGACAATCGCAATCGCACGGCGGCGGAAGTTCGCTCGGCCTTTACCAAACACGGTGGAAACCTTGCTGAAACTGGCAGCGTCAGCTTTATGTTTGATCGTATTGGCATGATAAAATTTGCCGCAGACGTTGCCAGCGGAGACGATATGTTTGAAGCCGCTCTGGAGGCCGGAGCATCAGAAGCTGATACCAATGATTATGGTCATGAGATCGTTTGTGATCCGGATGATTTCAGTGACGTGCGCGACGCGCTGGTCGAAAAATTCGGTGATCCCACAAGCGCCATGCTGGATTGGCGTCCGCAGAACTCTGTCCCGGTTGATGAAGATTCTGCCGGAACCGTCATTAAGTTGATGGGTGTTTTGGATGATAACGACGACGTTCAGCGTATAGCAGCGAATTTCGATATTTCCGAAGATGTTCTGGAGCGTCTGAGCGCCTGATTGGCATTCAGTAACTGTATGGTGGCACTGAAATGAAACTCCTTGGCCTGGACCCCGGATTACAAAATACAGGCTGGGGGATTATTCTGGTCGAAGGCAATCATCTCAGCTTCGTCGATGGTGGAACTGTTCGCACGGATAAATCCCTGTCTCTGGCAGAAAGATTGCTCCAGCTTCACGAAGGCTTAAGGGATGTTATTACACAATACCAGCCAACAGAAGCTGCCGTAGAAGAGACCTTTGTTAACAAAAACCCGAACTCGACTTTGAAGCTGGGTCAGGCCCGTGGGATCGCGCTGCTGGTTCCGGCCCAACATGGACTGCCAGTGGCGGAATACACGCCGAATTTGGTTAAAAAAACGGTTGTCGGGTCAGGCCACGCCGCCAAGGAACAAATCCAGATGATGGTCAAAATCATATTACCGAGCTGTCGTGATGGCTTGGGCCCAGACGCCGCAGACGCGCTGGCCGTGGCAATTTGTCACGCCCACCACCGCCAGACGTCGGATGTTATTGCGAAAGCTATTGCCGGGGGCACGCGATGATTGCCAAGCTCAGCGGAATAGTGGATTCACTCGGTGATGATTGGGCCATCATTGATGTAAACGGTGTCGGGTATCTGGTGTTTTGTTCCAGTCGCACCTTGTCGTTTTTGAACGTTGGCGAAGCCGCTCGCCTGACTATAGAAACCCATGTTCGCGAAGATCATATCCATCTTTATGGATTTGCCGATGTGGGAGAGCGTGATTGGTTCCGCCTGCTGACTACGGTTCAGGGTGTCGGGGCCAAAGTCTGCCTCGCAATTCTGTCTACTTTAAGCGCGGACGAGTTGGTTCAGGCTGTGGCCTCTGCCGATAAGGGCGCGGTATCAAGAGCCAATGGTGTTGGACCGAAGCTCGCAACGCGTATTGTCAGCGAGCTTAAAGATAAAGTTGGCGGCATGGCGCTTGGCCTTGCGGCGCAAGGTGCAACTGGGCAAGCATCGTCCTCCAGTGCTGTGAGTTCCAGCACATCCGACGCTGTGTCGGCTCTGGTAAACTTGGGGTATTCACCGTCTGATGCGTTGACTGCGGTTAGTCAGGCAGCCTCTGAATTGGGTGAAGACGCATCAGTCGAAGACCTTATTCGT
This sequence comes from Rhodospirillales bacterium, assembly GCA_018664265.1. Lineage (GTDB taxonomy): Bacteria > Pseudomonadota > Alphaproteobacteria > Rhodospirillales > Casp-alpha2 > JABJOR01. Next base: position 1,686 of record JABJOR010000278.1, on the reverse strand, counting down.
GTGGCCTTAACGCATATGGGATCAAGATAAGCCATGGATGAAACGCGCACGGTATCCCCACAAGACCAGTTAACGGATGCACCTGAAGTCGGTATTCGTCCGACCGAGCTAGGCGATTTTATCGGTCAGCAAAAGGTTCGTGAGAATTTACAGGTCTTTATTGAAGCCGCCCGGTCGCGCAGTGAAGCCATGGATCATACTTTGTTTTATGGCCCACCTGGTCTGGGCAAGACAACGCTGGCGCAAATCGTTGCGCGCGAATTGGGGGTGAATTTCCGCGCGACATCTGGTCCGGTCATTGCCAAAGCGGGCGACCTTGCCGCCATTTTAACCAATTTACAGCCCCGTGATGTTTTGTTCATTGATGAAATTCACCGCCTTAATCCAGCGGTAGAAGAAATTCTTTATCCAGCTATGGAAGACTTCCAGCTTGATCTGATCATCGGCGAAGGTCCGGCTGCGCGTAGTGTGCGCATTGATTTACCACAGTTCACCCTTGTCGGGGCAACGACGCGCTCCGGGTTGATCACAACACCGCTTCGCGAGCGTTTTGGTATTCCCATGCGGATGGTTTTTTACACGCCAGAAGAACTGGAGCTGATCGTTTCGCGTGGTGCCAAGTTGCTTGATCTGGAAATGACCAAAGACGGTGCCATGGAAGTCGCAAGGCGTGCGCGTGGAACACCCCGTGTGGCGGGACGCTTGTTACGCCGGGTTCGTGATTTTGCCTCTGTTGACAAATTAGGCGTGGTTGATGTGGAAGCCGCCGATGCGTCCCTGAACCGCCTTGATGTAGACGCCAAGGGTCTGGACGCTATGGATCGCAGGTACCTGCATTGTATTGCGGATAACTATGGCGGCGGACCTGTTGGCGTTGAAACACTGGCGGCGGCGCTATCAGAACAGCGCGACACCATTGAAGAAGTGATCGAGCCTTATTTAATTCAACAAGGGCTTTTGATGCGGACCTCCCGTGGTCGTATGTTGGCCCCTGCGGCCTACGCGCATCTGGGGTTGGTCATGCCTAAAAATAAAGAACAGCTTGATCTGCTGAGCGATGTTGAGGCTGAAGATGAATAAAATGAGCAGTACCCAGCAAGCACACAATGTGCTGCCCGTGCGGATTTACTATGAAGATACGGACGCTGGCGGAATTGTTTATTATGCCAATTACCTGCGCTACGCCGAACGTGGACGCACAGAGTTGCTGCGCTCGCTGGGTGTTGAGAAACTGGCGTTGATGGAACGCGAACAACTGGCCTTTGCGGTTCGAGGTTGCAATGTGGAATATTTGCTGCCTGCAAGACTGGACGATGCTTTAGAGGTTCATACCCGTGTTCTTAACGTCGGGGGTGCTTCGCTGCATCTGGATCAACGGGTTTTACGTGATGGTGAAACTTTGACGGAAATTGATATTCGACTGGTGTGCATGCACATCAATGGTCCTTTGATGGGACGGCCCTCGCGTATTCCAACCGAGGTTCGCTCAGTCCTTGAGCCACTATGTGAAATTTTTACTGGTAATAATTTAGACGTAACAAAGAGTTAGGGCTTATTTCATGGAATCCAATGCTGTAGATGCAACAATTCTTGCCGGATCTGTCGGGGTCGATGATTTCTCCATGATATCGCTGTTCCTGAAAGCCGATGTTGTGGTCAAGGGCGTGATTGTAATTCTCGTTTTTG
>JABJOR010000026.1 GCA_018664265.1 Rhodospirillales bacterium | reverse complement strand
GCTAAATGCCCTGTTGACGTATGGCATGGTCTTTGGCGCCTTTGGTTTACCAGAAATGGGTGTTGCCGGGGCTGGCCTGTCTACGACGATCGTTTGCTGGATTATGGTTTTTGCTCTGGTGTTCCATACGGCTCGAACACAGGGGCTCAAGCGTTATCGAATCTATCAAGATTTGTTTGATCTCGATTTCACCGAGTGTATGCAAATAATTCGACTTGGAATGCCTATTGGCGGCATTGCCCTCATGGAAGGTGGCCTGTTTATGGCTGTGGCGGTCATGATGGGTGTTCTCGGAGCTAACGCATTGGCTGCCAACCAGGTTGTAACCGGGGTTGTTGGCGTAATGTTTATGGTTTCTCTCGCTATTGGTGAGGCCGCAGGCATTCGCGTTGCCCATGGAATTGGCGCCGGGAAAATTGCAGAATCAAGGCAATCCGGCTTGTTGGGCATTTGGCTCGGAATCGGGTTTGCGATTTTGGCGGGGCTATGGTTCATTTTTGGCTCTCCCATGATTGTCGGATTTTTTCTGGATCTGTCCGACCCGGAAAACACAGAGGTTCTTACTTTATGTACTTCTTTGTTTTTGATCGCTGCTGCCTTCCAGCTGTTTGATGGATTGCAAGTCATTGCTGCACGAATTCTGCGGGGTATGAAGGATGTTATTGTGCCTATGTGGATAGCAGCGGTTGGGTACTGGATTTTCGGTATTGGCAGTGGGTATGTGCTGGCATTTGAACTTGGTTACGGGCCGCAAGGGTTATGGTGGGGATTGGCGTTAGGATTGGCTATAACGGGCCTTATGCTGACGGGACGTTTTGTGATACTTTCCAGAGTGATAAAGAAAGTAAACGAGAATGCCGGTCCAGTTTGAAAAGTGCCCATCGGGGATTGAAGAAATCCCGCTGTTGTTTGATAGCCCCCACAGTGGGCGGGTTTATCCTGATGACTTTGACACAAAGCTTGAAATAGATTTTCTACGCACAGCAGAAGATGTTTTCGTCGATGAGCTGTTTGCCGGAGCACCCGATGTGGGTGCCAGCTTGATCACGGCCACATTCCCGCGGGTCTATCTGGATGCGAACCGGGCGGAAGATGATATCGACCCCATAGCCATCGCCGATGTTTGGCCAGGGCCATTAAACACCACTGGAAAATCAAACCGTGGCAAAGGCCTTGTCTGGGAAACCATGCACGGCATGATTCCAATTTACGAGCGCAAATTACGTTCAGAGGAAATCGCCCAGCGTATTGAAAGTTACTGGCGGCCCTATCACACCGCAGTCTCAGATGAAATGGATCGTCTGCGTGCACTTTTTGGTCAGGTCTATCATGTGAATTGCCATTCCATGCGCGGAGAAGGCAAGTTGTTTGATACCAAAGAGGATGTGGAGCGTTCTGATTTTGTGATTTCCGATCTGGACAGAACAAGTTGCGACCCTGCTTTTACGGATTTTATTGCAAACCATCTGAAGGCACGTGGGTATGATGTTTCCATCAATTACCCGTTCAAGGGCGCTGAGCTGATATCGGCTTATTCAGAGCCTGCAGACCATCGTCACAGCGTACAAATTGAGATCAACAGGAACCTGTATCTGGAAAAGCTTCCGGATGAAAAGCGTCTCGATTATTCTGATTTTTGCGTAGAAATCCAGCGCCTTGTCGAGGCGATTGCTGGCTATGTAAAAGCTAGTGTTTAAGGCGTTCGCTCCAGCTCTTTTCTTCTGAGAAAAGAATTTTGGCATCATAAGATAATCGGTGGGTGGCGTGGCAATTGGCGCAGGCCATCACAGCCAACGTGCCCAGGGCTCTGCCTTTATCCTGCAAGGTGCCACTTTCCAAACTTTGCCCAAGTCCTGACAGCGCCTGCGAAACCTCTGCATTCGGATATGGTTGCGTGGCTTTCTTATGACAGTTAATGCAGGTGTCACCCAACGTGTTCATACCTTCGCTTAAATCTGAGAAAGCCGACAGGGCGTCATCATGGCGTTCATCCACAAAGGCTATTTTGATCTGATTGACCTGTTTGCTCAAAGTTTGCATGTGGGCATTCAAAGATGTCGAAGCATCGATATCCATGCCTAAAAAATCAGGCGCACGGTACATGGCAGCTGTCACGGCTCGGTAATCTGTGTGACAGGTTTTACAACTTTCGCCCAGGTTTTTAAGGGCAGGGCTGACATCTTCAAAACGACTTTCCTGCGCGCTTTTTTGTATTTCCTCAATAGCATCCAGATTTAAATGATTTTGCCATTCCGGCACCATCTCTGAAATTTTCTGGTAGTCCTTGTCTAACTTTCCTGCCCATTTTTGCAGATTTTCACTATCGCCTGTTGATGCATAGATCTCAACGGCAAGCATTTCACGGCGCAGCTTGAACATGGTATGCAGCCATACCTGTCGCTTGTTTTGCGGCTTATACCATTGGGCGAGGGATAGCGGCGGTTTCTTCAGGACAATAACTTTATCCTGATGGGTAAAAACCACACCAACGATAGCAAGTACGATCAAGCATTGAAGAGCAATAAAAACAATCCAGCGCATAACGATCCCCTTTTAAGCCCCGTCGCCGACATATGGATTGGTCGCCCGTTCATTGCCAAACGTAGAAACTTCACCGTGGCCAGAGACAAAGGTTACATCATCACCCAGTGGCCACAGGCGGTTGCGGATGGAATTGATCAAATCAGCATGATTGCCACGCTCAAAATCTGTACGGCCGATGGAGCCTTTGAACAATACATCACCAACAAAGGCAACATTGGTTTCCGGTTCATGAAAAACCACATGGCCCGGTGTGTGCCCAGGGCAATGGTAAACATCAAAGGTCAGATCGCCGACAGTGACTTGATCACCATTTTCTAACCAGCGATCCGGGGTGAAGACTTCTGCCGGAGGAAAGCCATACTCGGCGCAGCTTGCAGGAAGCTGCTCAATCAAAAATGTATCATCCACATGAGGGCCTTCGATTGTTACGCCGAGCTTTTTCTGTAGCTCTGCTGTGCCGCCAGCATGATCAAGGTGGCTGTGGGTGATCAGAATTTTTTCAATTGTAACCCCGTTTTCTTCTGCAGCACCAAGGATCGTATCTAGATCGCCACCGGGATCAACAACACAGCCCTTCATAGTGTTCTCACACCAGATTAAGGAACAATTCTGCTGGAATGCTGTGACGGGGATGATGGTTGCTTTCATGATCGTTCTACTCTGTGGTTTGCCAGCGTGTGTTGCCAGGGGTCATTATGTCTTTGGGCAGGCGGATATTAAAACGCTCACGCAAAATTTTGTCGAGTTCAGGTTTTATGTGATCAGGGTAGTGGCTGGCAAGCGTGTTTTGCACGTAATTTCTTGCACGGGTTTCCATATCCGGAGCGCCGTCTTCTTCCCAGGCATCAATGCCCTGTCTGTCAGAGATCGTCGGATAGCGATATTCGCTTTCCATCAAAGCAATGGTTTGCTCATCCCCGAGGTAATGTCCGGGGCCTTCGATGTTTACGTTTGCAATCACATCAAGAGACAATGTTTCGTCAGTAACTTCAATGCCGCGCACTGTGCGCTCGATGTTGCCCAGCATGTCATTATCAATCACAAAGCTTTCCAGTGTGCAGCCCATCAAGGCCGCATGCATTCCGGCGCTTTCGTGTACCATGCTGGCGCCCGCCATCCCGGCAAGAATGTTGCTGTAGGCTTTCTCAAATCCTGATTGGGCATCAGGGGCTTTTGAATCCGCGATGCCAGCCGGAACACTGGTGGGCAAGCCGTAGAATGTGCCCATTTGTGCGGCGGCGGCCGACAGCATGGCTTGTTCAGCGCTTCCTCCACTCATGGCCCCGGTGCGTAAGTCTGATACAAACGGCCAAGGTGCAAAAGTCACAGGATGGCCCGGCGCTATGGTGTTGGCATAGACCAACCCGGCGAGGGCTTCAGCAACGACCTGAACAAGAGCTCCTGCAAGGGCAGCGGGGGCCGTGGCCCCGGCTTGCGGGGCAGAAGCAATCATCAAGGGGATACCAGCGCGGATGCTAGCCTCTTTGATAATGCAGCGATCTTCGGCATATCGCAGGGGCGGCACACCATCGCCCTGTACACTATGAGCGCACGGGGTTTTGCGGAATTGTCCCTCACCACCGAGGGCAAGGTCGAACATGCTTGTGACGGCCTCAACGGACTCCACACTGCCCAGCGTGATGCCCAGAGGTTTGGATGTTCCAGACATCAATGCGTAGGCTGTGTTGATATCGAGCGTTTCAGTTTCAACAATATCGCGTGCAATCAGCGGGCGATAACACCAGTGGATATTGTGCAGAGTGTCGATCAGACGTGTTACGTCATACAGATCAAACAGTCGAGTTTCCCGGTACTGCCTTGATTGAAAATCGCGAATATTGACGGCACCGCCAGCCGTGCCGTAGTGCACATGACCAGGTGATATTTCAATGGAACGATCTCGATCAAGGCCGTGTAATGTCCATGTGCGGCAGGTCTTTGCCAGGATGTCTTCGACCTTGGCGCGGGGGATGAGAATTCGATCAGAGTCACTGAGCGTCGCCCCTTGCTCAAGCATTTCTTTCGCGCCGGGTGGCAGGTTCCCAATTACGCCCATGCCAACGGTTTCCAGAATATGCAAAGCCCCTTCGTGAATTCGGTTTACATCATGATCGCTGAGTGGCTTATATTGGCCGCCAGCAAAACCACTGGCCTGTGAACGCTCAGAATTGTTTTTTTCCGACCTTTGTTTGATGCGTGCGGATCGCCCACCGCTTCTTTTGCTGGATGGTTGTGTCATAAATCTAATTTTCCTTTAAACATTGCGGCCTGCGACCAGACCTTCATAAATAGCCTCTTCGGCGGAGCGAGGACTGAGACAATCGCCAACCATGTGAATTTCAAGGTCCATGCCTTCCAATTCATTAGCAAGTGTAATTTCCTGGGTATGACCTTGTGCCATGACGAGGGTATCGACCCCTTCACATATGATGGGCTCGCCACTGACGTTGTTGTGGAAGTATACAGTGTCGCCATCGGCACCAAATAGGCGGGCATAATGGGTCACTTTAACGCCCAGCTTATAAATAGCTCCCGCCCAATACAGGCGCTGATAAAGCTGCAGGTTCTGGCCCAGGGTTTCACCGTTAATACACAGATGTACATTGCAACCTTCAAGGGCGAGCTTTTCTGCAACACCCAATCCAACCCAGTCACAGCGCCAGTCGGCCACGACCACATTGGCACCGGGATTTATTTCTCCACGCAGGATTTGCCATGCATCGGCGCAATGAACATCGTCGGCTATTTCGACATTCGGGGTATACGGTGTGGCCCCTGTGGCAATGATGATGGCATCCGGTTGCTCGGCTTCGACCAAGGCACGGTTAACCGGGGTGTTTAGTCTGATCTCGACGCCAGCCTGATCCAGCTCGTACTTCAGGTTTGTGGTTATGCCACCGAATTCGGATCGGTTTGGCAGTAATTGTCCGAGCAGGGTTTGCCCGCCGAGCTGCGTTGCGGCTTCACAGAGTATGACGTTGTGCCCCCGGTTTGCTGCCTCGACAGCGGCTCTCATACCACCCGGACCACCACCCGCGATAAGTACTTTACGCTTTGCTTCAGCATTTGCACGGGTGCCAAGTTTAAGCTCGCGTCCACTGACCGGGTTCTGGATGCAGGATATGGGAACGCCCATATGAAAGTGACCGATACAGGCTTGGTTGCAACCGATGCAAGCCCGAATACTATCGAGGTTTCCAGCTTTGGCTTTGTTGGGCATGTCCGGATCGGCAATCATGGCGCGGGTCATGCCAACCATATGGGCCTGTCCTGCAGCCAGCACTTCTTCTGCCTGCTGCGGTTGATTAATGCGCCCGGCAACCATAACAGTTTTATCCATTACAGCCTTGATAGCCGCTGATTTTGGTGCCACGTAAGCGTGCTCAATTTGCATGGGTGGTACAACATGGAACGAGCCACCCGGCCCCATCATGGAGCCCGCAATGACATCGACGAAATCAAGTTCTGTTTCTGCATTGAATTGTTCGCGGATTTTAAGCCACGCCTGTACGCCCAGACCATCGGGCTCATATTCTTCGGCTGAAATCCGAATACCGATAATTTTTTCAGGGCCGACAAGACGCCGGGTTTCTGCAATGCATTCGGATATAAATCGAAAACGGTTTTCTGCTGACCCGCCATATTGATCAGTGCGAAAATTTGATG
>JABJOR010000277.1 GCA_018664265.1 Rhodospirillales bacterium | reverse complement strand
GCTTTTACGGCGCTAGCCTCAATCGTCGGTAAATCTCCCTGAACATTAATTACTGTGTCATAGTGACCTTCCGGGTCAAACGTTTGCAACGCCTCATGAATTCGATCAGACCCGGATGGATGATCAGGGCGTGTCAAAACAGCTTTTGCACCGGCTGCTTCAACGACCTCAGCAATTTCGCTTTCTGCGCAAGCCACTAAAACAGGGCCGAGGTCGGCTTCTTCCGCGCGGCGTATCACATGGACAATCATGGGCATCCCGTGAATATAGGCTAACGGTTTGCCGGGCATACGGGTTGAGGCCATACGGGCAGGAATTACCACCACTGGATTCATACGAAAATTCTCCGAATTACACGAATTTTATACGTTCACAAGAAACTAGGGTCAGAATACTTTAATATCAAACAAAGAGACCGTATAGTTGCCACAATTCTAACCAATAAATACATCTTCTGTGAAGATTCAGCTAAAGGAACTTAAACAAATGCAATTCACCATGTTTCAGAAAATCGGACTGTCTGTTCTTATCTTTGCCTGGCTGGTCTTCGGCAGTAATTTTCTAGCAGATAAACTCTTCACTATTGAAAATACGCCAATGGAAACTGCGGCAACAGAGACGATGCAGGAACCCGTAGCAAAGGTCACTGAAGATGTTGTGGAAGAAGCGGTGGTGGAAGCAGTGGAAGCAACTGTTGTGGAAGCAGTCGCATCAGGCACAAATGGTCTGAACGCCTTGCTGGCGAGCGCCGACATGGATTTTGGCGTCAAGATGTTCAAAAAATGCAAAGCCTGTCACACTGTTGATAAAGGCGGCAAGAACAAGGTTGGCCCAAATCTTTGGAATATCATTGATCGTGCCCAGGGTGGCGTCGAAGGCTTTAAATATTCAAGCCCGATGTCCGCCCTCAGCGGCACATGGTCCCTTGAAGAATTAAATACATTCCTGACCAGTCCAAGTGCATACGTTAAAGGCACTAAAATGATGTTCAAGGGGGTTGGTGATGATGAAGACCGTGCAGCATTGCTTTTATACCTTAATCAGCAGAGTGATTCACCAATCGCTTTGCCATAATGATGATGAACACCAACACCTCCTCTGAATTTCTGAATCTGGCAAACGAGCTTGCAGACACCGCAAGGCCCATCGCCATGCATTATTTTAAGGAAGGCGTCAGTTCAACCCAGAAGTCTGACAATAGCCCTGTTACAGTTGCAGATCAGGAAATCGAAACAAAGCTTCGGGACATGATCATGGAGCGATTCCCCGATCATGGAATTCTGGGCGAGGAATATGACAGCATAAATTTGGATGCCAAATACGTTTGGGTTCTTGACCCCATCGACGGAACACACTGTTTTTCCGTTGGTTTTCCAATTTTTGGAACGATGATTGCTCTGCTTGAAGATGGCAAGCCCATACTCGGTGTTATTGACGCACCAGCCATGGATGATCGCTGGATCGGTATAAAGGGCCAGCCAAGCACGCTCAATGGCCAGCCGATTAAAACAAAAGCCTGCGCAAATCTGGATCAGGCATGGATTACATCCTCATCACCGTTCATGTTTGAAGAAGGGGCTCAACGTGAGAGCTATAACAAATTACAGCATAGCTCTTCCCAGCGCCCTGTTTTCAGTGGCAACTGTGTCGCCTATGGGCTGATTGCCAGCGGTAAACTCGATATCGTATGTGAAGCCGATCTGGGGGTCTATGATTTCATGGCCGTTATTCCGATTATTGAGGGCGCAGGTGGCGTCGTCACGGACTGGCAAGGCGATACACTGACCATGGAATCTGAAGGCGTTGTGCTGGCATCAGGTGATCCAAAACTTCATCAAGAGGCCATCAAGGTACTGACAGGACAAAAATGATGATCAAACAATTATGCTGCGCACTCTCTATTGGCTTATTGAGCATGGGCAGCGCTATTGCGGATAACCATGGCACCACAAGTCACGGTCTCGCCATGCATGGTGATTTGAAATACCCGGCAAGCTTCACCCATTTTGATTATGTAAATCCTGACGCCCCAAAAGGCGGTGACATCCGAATGGGGGCTCAGGGCAGTTTTGACAGTCTGAATCAGTTTATCGTCAAAGGTTCATCGGCGGCTGGTATCGGGGCAATCTATGACACCTTAATGGTTTCATCAGCAGATGAAGCTTTTAGTGAATACGGTCTTCTTGCTGAAACGATCACCGTACCGGAGGATCGTTCCTGGGTAGAATTTACACTGAGATCTGAGGCTCGCTGGCATGACGGCAAGCCTGTTACAGTCGAAGACGTTATCTGGACCTTTGAAACTCTTCTGGAAAAGGGCCGACCGTTCTATCGGTTTTATTATGGCAGCGTTGAAAGCGTTGTAAAAACAGGCGAGCGCTCCGTAAAATTCTCTTTCAAGGAAGGTGACAACCGCGAGCTTCCTCTTATTCTCGGTCAATTGGAAGTCCTTCCAAAGCATTATTGGGCAACTCGTGAATTTGACAAAACCACACTGGAGCCACCCCTTGGCAGTGGTGCCTACCGCATATCGAATCTTGAAGCCGGACGCTCTATTACGCTGGAACATGTAGACAATTACTGGGGCCGCGACATTGCGGTCAACAAAGGCCAGAGCAATTTTGGTACCATCCGTTATGACTATTACCGGGACAGCTCGGTTATGCTGGAGGCCTTCAAGGCTGGAGAGTTTGATTTTCGGGTAGAAAACTCATCCAAAGCCTGGGCCACGGAATATGATATTCCCGCAGTCAAAAACGGCCGTTTGAAGAAATCGCAATTCACACATCAACGCTCCACAGGTATGCAAGGGTTTGTCTTCAATACTCGACGTGAAATGTTTACAGATTCCCGTGTTCGTCAGGCATTGACCCATGCTTTTGATTTTGAATGGTCTAACAAAAATCTTTTTTATGGACTTTATGATCGCCCCCACAGTTACTTTGAAAACTCCGAATTGGCCGCAACAGGCCTGCCCAACGATGCAGAACTTGCCTTGCTGGAACCCTACCGTGGGCGCATCCCCGATGAAGTTTTCACCAGCGAATATACCCCCCCTGCCAATGATGGCTCTGGCAACATTCGAAAAAACTTACGCATCGCCAGTAAACTGTTGAAAGATGCTGGCTGGGTTATCAAGGATAACAAGCGTGTGCACAGTGAAAGTGGGCAAGAACTAAGTTTTGAAATTTTACTGATTAGCCCGATGTTTGAACGTATTGTTTTACCCTATGCCCAAAATTTAAAGAAACTCGGCGTTGAAGTATCCGTGCGAACCATTGATACAGCCCAATATACCCGACGATACCAAACGTTTGATTTTGACATGATTGTTTCATCTTTTGGGCAATCTCTGTCACCGGGGAATGAACAGCGATCCTTTTGGGGTTCTGAAAGTGCCACCATGGAAGGGGGGCGAAATGTAATCGGTATTTCTGACCCGGTAGTTGACGAGTTGATTGAAAAAGTTATTGCAGCACCTGACCGTAAAGGATTGATAACCGCCGTTCGCACCCTTGATCGTGTCCTGCAATGGGGGCACTGGCTGGTGCCGCACTGGTACAACAAGTTTGATAACATCGCCTATTGGGATAAATTTGGATTTCCAGATGTTACCCCCATGAAGGGTGTTCAGTTCGGTGCATGGTGGATTGATGCCAGCAAAGATGCTGCGTTAAAAAACAATAGCTCTTCATCTGCTAACTGATATCATCGACACATGTACGCCTATATCATCCGACGTCTGGCCCTTGTAGTTCCGACCCTGTTCGGGATCATGGTGATCAATTTCCTCGTTATTCAGGCCGCCCCCGGTGGCCCGGTTGAGCAAATGATTGCCCAGATCACGCACACAGGTGTCGAGGCCACTGCGCGTGTCAGCGGTTCTATGGATGGCGGTGAAATCAGCAACTTGGCAAATCCGGGGGCAAACATCAGCGCGTCATCCTCCAACAGTAAATACCGTGGCGCTCAAGGTTTACCACCTGAGATGATTGCCCAAATCGAAAAGCAGTTCGGCTTTGACAAACCTATACATGAGCGTTTTTGGTTTATGATCGGAAATTACGTTCGCTTTGATTTCGGCCAAAGCTTCTTTCGCGACACAGACGTGTTTGATCTGGTGCTGGAAAAAATGCCGGTCTCGATCTCGCTGGGCATCTGGACAACATTACTGGTTTATCTGATCTCTATTCCACTTGGCATTCGCAAAGCCGTAGCCGATGGATCTCGCTTTGATATGTGGAGTTCCGGCGTAGTTATTATTGGCAACGCCATACCGGGCTTTCTGTTTGCCATCCTGTTAATCGTTGTATTTGCCGGAGGGCGGTATCTGGACTGGTTTCCATTACGGGGATTAACGTCCAGCAATTGGGGTGATTTAAGCACATTCTCGCAAGTCACAGATTATTTTTGGCACATCGCCCTGCCTGTATTTTCCATGGTGATCGGCGGCTTTGCCAGTTTAACCATGCTGACCAAAAATTCATTTTTAGAAGAAATCAACAAGCAATACGTCGTAACTGCTCGCGCCAAGGGCCTGAGAGAACGCAACGTTCTGTATGGGCATGTGTTTCGTAATGCCATGTTGATTGTTATCGCGGGATTCCCCAGTGCCTTTATCGGCATTTTGTTTACGGGCTCGTTGCTCACTGAGATTATCTTTTCGCTAGATGGGCTTGGCTTGCTTGGATTTGAAGCAGCCATCAACCGGGATTATCCGGTGATGTTTGCCTCACTGTATTTCTTTACTCTGTTGGGTCTGATCATGGGGATCATCGGCGATGTGATGTATCACATCATTGACCCTCGCATCGACTTTGAAAGTCAGGAGGTCTGAGCCATGCTAAAGTCAAACCTCACCCCCCTGACCCAGCGTCGCCTGTTAAACTTCAAACGAAACCGGCGTGGTTTCTGGTCCTTATGGATATTCATGGGCTTTTTTCTCATCAGCCTGTTTGCCGAGCTGATCGCCAATGATAAACCGTTGTTAGTCTGGTATGACGGTGGTGCCTATACACCTGTGTTTGTATCTTACGCCGAGACAGAATTTGGTGGTGAATTCCTGACCGAGGCCGATTACCGTGATCCTTATGTTATAGAATTGATTACAGAAAAAGGCTGGATGATCTGGCCCCTGATC
>JABJOR010000025.1 GCA_018664265.1 Rhodospirillales bacterium | reverse complement strand
CAGGCATGCTTGCCTGGCACGAAGTGGCAGCAAGCGCTGGGCTGCATGATTACGCAAGCTACTGAACGAGGCACTATTTATACTCTCGGAGAACTTCAGGAAATTTCTAATCTGGCACGGGCGTGCGGTCTTAGGCTTCACATGGATGGCGCACGCTTTAGCAATGCATTGGTCGAATTAGGTGTTACCCCCGCTGAGATGAGTTGGAAGTCCGGTGTCGATATTTTGACTTTCGGAACAACCAAAAATGGAACGATGAACGCGGAAGCCGTAAAAACCTTTGATCCAAAATTGGCGTATAAACTGCGCTTTCTACAAAAACGGGCTGGGTTCCTCGTATCCAAAATGCGTTTTGTTGCTGCACAACTATTGTCTTATCTCGAGGATGATCTTTGGCAGAAAAATGCAAAAGCAGCCAATCAAGTAGCGAAAAGAGTTTCTGAGGCTATTGAAGCGACGCCCGGCTCGCAGTTGATTTTTCCCGTTGAGACCAATCAGGTGTTTGCTGCTTTTTCGAAGGATCAAGTCGCCCAATTGAGAGAGGATGATTTCAATTTGCGCCCATGGCCACTTAAGGAGAAACGCAATGCGCACCGAATGGTATTTTCCTACCACGAAGATACCATTGCAATATCTAGACTGGTAGATTGCTTCCGGAGAACTCAAGGTCGAGACTTCGACAAGATTCACAAAACTCAGAGATGAAGTTGAAGATATGAAAAGAGTAATTGTCGGCGGTTTTCAACACGAAACGAACACATTTTCCAACAAACCAGGCGACTGGCAGTTGTTTGTCGACCGGGATGGTTACCCTGGCTTGACCAGTGGCGAAGATCTGTTTGAAGCGTTGAGGGGATACAATCTTGGTATCAGTGGCATACTTGAGGGTGCACAGTCGGTCGCCGATTGGAAACTGGTTCCAATTACCTGGGCATACGGAGGTGCCAGCGGCCGTGTAACCAAAGAGGCATTCGAGAAAGTGTCTAGTCTACTGATTGATGACATAAGAAACGCTGGAAAAATTGACGCCCTTCTTTTAGACATGCACGGCGCAATGGTATCTGATAGTTTTGAAGATGGCGACGCCGAATTCCTTGGAAGAGTTAAATCTGAAGTCGGGTCGAAGACTCCCATCGTTGCCCCTCTTGATTTGCACGCAAACATTTCCCAAGAACTCTTTGATCTTGCGGACATGTTACTCGTCTACAGAACATACCCACATATAGATATGGCCGAAACAGGTGCTCAGGCCGCCTTCCATCTAAAAAAAATGTTGGACTACGGCAAACCTTTTGCCAAAGCATTCAGGCAGTTGCCGTACCTGATACCCAACACCTTAGCATGTACTTTGTATGGCCCGACGAAAGCGATCTTTGACAAACTGACACAACTTGAACAACGCGAAGGCATCGTCCATATGTCTTTTGCCTGTGGATACAACTCCTCTGACGCACCGAAAACAGGCGCATCGTTTTTGGCATATGGGTTGGATATGGGGGCTGTTACCAGCGCAATTGATGAGTTGTACGATTTTGCATTGTCTCAGGAAGATAACTACGAATTGAATCTTTGGGATGTAGACGAGGCTGTACGCTACGCCATAAAAAACTGCGCTGGACGGAACGGTCCAGTAATACTTGCAGACGTCCAGGATAACCACGGTGGCGGAACATTAAGCGACACGAACTGGATACTGGACTCCCTTGTTAGGCATTACGCTGGAAATACTTTGGTAGGTTTGTATTGGGATTCCGAAACTGCAACTGCAGCCCATAAAAGCGGTCTGGGGTCCATACTGGATATAGAATTGGGTGGCAAAACGGGGTACCAGGGGGACAAGCCGTATAGGGCAAAATTTAAAGTTGAAGCGTTAAGCAGCGGTGTCTTTGACACCACGGGATCATTTTATGCCGGGGCCCCAATGGATCTAGGTTTGACCGCTCTTTTGACAATAGGTGGCATTAAAATTGTCGTGACGTCATATGGGGAACAAGCCGCTGATCCCGCCATGTTTACCCATTTGGGTGCAGACCCGATATCAGCTGACATTCTTGTATTGAAGAGCAGCGTTCATTACAGGGCGGCATTTCAACAACATGCACAAGAAATTCTTGAAGTAGAAGCCCCCGCACCAAATTCAGCAGACAATAATAAAGTCCTGTATACCAATCTCCGCAATGGTTTGAGAATCATGCCCAACGGGCTGGCCTTTTGCAGAACGTCGGAGCCAAAAATTTCGCATTAAGACGCTGTTTTGCAAGGGGGCATTCCACACAGGGCGCACCCCATATCGCAGTTCAATATATATTAGATACAACCAAATAAATGAAAGCCTTCAAAATGCGTGCTTCAACAAGCCGTATGATCGTCGATATTTCGGCAATCATTGCAAATTTTGAAATAATTCGAGAGATGGTGCCTGGCTCTGAATGTGCACCGGTGTTAAAGGCAGACGCATACGGAACAGGGGTTGGAACAGTAGCACCCGCATTGTTTGAGGTGGGGGCCAAAACTTTTTTTGTTGCGTTCCTTAGCGAGGTTGAAGCGCTTCTGAACGTATTGCCATCTAATAGCGAATTTCGGATATATGTTCTCGAAGGATTCACACGAGGGTTTGAAGGTCATTTTAGGAACCCCCATGTGTTGCCAGTCTTAAACACAAATGATCAGGTTCTGCGGTGGGAAAAATTTGTAAATACTTTCATGCACCCGTTCCCTGCTGCTGTCCATCTTGATACAGGGATGACCAGATTAGGGTTCTTGCCACGCGATTTCAGCAATACTTTTTCTGACAAAAAACGATTTAAGTTTGCAAATATTGGAATGGTGATGAGCCATCTGAGTTCAGCGGATGTTAAGGGTGCCACCGCAAATGAAGTTCAACTAAAACAATTTACGTCTCTTACTGAAGGTATTGAAGGCATCGAGCGCAGTTTATCGAATTCGGCAGGCGCGTTTCTTGATGACCGATTTGCATTCGATGTTGTCCGACCTGGCTTGTCCTTGTACGGAGGCAATCCAACACCGTGGACAGAAAATCGAATGAATCGTGCTATTCGTTTTGAAGCAAGAATATTACAAATATCGGAAATAGCGGCGGGCGTTACTGTTGGATACGGTGGAAAATTTGTTAGTACATCCCCAATGCGCCTTGCAGCATTAGGCATTGGATTTGCGGATGGCTTACCGAGATCATTGTCTTGTACTGGTGCTTTAATTCAGTACGACGAGAAAAACCTTCCGATCATTGGACGTGTTTCTATGGACTCGATGGTGGTGGACATTTCTTCATTACCAAACAACTGTTTGACTGAAGGAAGTTGTGTGGAAATTTTCCCACATAGGAATAGCATCAATGAATTTGCTGAAGTGGCGGGCACTATTCCGAACGAAGTTCTAGTGCATTTAGGTAAGCGTTCCGAACGTTATTATGTAAAGCAATAAAGGTGGCTTATACTTAAACGCGTATCGTCGATCGGAATTTGGGTATTTCATTTGCAAATTTGATCAAATACCAGATCGCAGGAGCATCCAACATTTGTTGTAGGGCGAAAACAGACCTTAGTAGTTACCTTTTTTGATTATATAAAATGTCTGCTCATGGCAACCCATAGCAGTCATTGAGCAAGTCACCCTCAGACGTTCGTTATCGGCCACAAACGAAAAAGGGGAGCCCCGAAGAACTGCCCTCTCTTGATTGGTATTGTCACAAGCCCTAGAGCATGTCGTCGATAACATCTGTACCCAGAAGATTATCAACGGTCTCGGTTGCGACGCCTTCAACAGCTTCCGTGGAGTTCAGGCCGCCGGTGAACTGTGAAGCGTCCAATGCCTCATCAAGGGCAGCTTCCATTTTATCGAGCACTGAGGTTCTCTCAGAACCCATATATTGGGTATTGTCATGAGCCTCCTGCAAGGTCGTACCCCAGTTAGCGGTGTAGCTATTGTTTACCGTGCTAGCCCCTTCGAACAGGTCGCCCATATTCAATTCAAGGTCACCAATTTTTAGCGTATCAATCATTTCGCCCTGGGCGAGATCGAAAGTAATGGTGCCAACAGTGCCATCATGGTCATACATTTCCAAAAAGGCCGATGAGCCATCTTCAGTCTGCCTCATAACCAATCTTAGGGCGGCATCATCATTCCATTCGCTGTAATCGGTCGCGATGGTCTGACCCGACAAATCACCCAGGATACCGCCATTGATAACCAGTGTATCTTGCCCGTCACCAACGATCGTGTCCTGGCCTTCACCAACGTGATAGACATAAGTATCAGCACCTTCACCACCCGTAAT
>JABJOR010000276.1 GCA_018664265.1 Rhodospirillales bacterium | reverse complement strand
CTTTCCATGCGTTGGTTCTGGAAGGGCACAGCAGGGAGCTTCAAGCTGTCTACCCACCCCATCATGAAATCATAAATGATAATCAGCTTTGGAATACCTTTCAATCGACGCTATATGATCATGCTGATTTTATTTTGCAACGTTTGCAAAGCCCTCCACAGACAAATGAAGTTCGCCGTTCCAGTGCTCTGGTACCGGGTTTTTTAACGATCGCTGCTCAAACTGGTTTTCCGTTCGTTCTTTCAGAAGTTGGAGCCAGCACCGGATTAAATCTGCTTTGGGATTGTTATCAGTTTCAATTCAACAACCTGTCGTGGGGCGATAATCAATCAACAGTCAAACTCGCGCCACAGTGGAGCGGACCAATGCCACCAGATGCACCTGTAGAAGTGTTGTCACGTGCTGGCTGTGATCTGTTACCCCTTAATGCAGCAAGTGTGGATGATCGGGCGCGCCTGCTTTCCTATATCTGGCCTGATCAGGTTGAGCGGATCGCCTTGATCAGAGCCGCGCTCGACATCGCATCCAACAATCCCCCTCCCATTGCAAAATCTGATGCTCTAAGCTGGCTTGAACAACGATTGGCAACGCCTCACACAAACGCGACCCATGTCATCTACCACACAATCATGTGGCAATATATGAGCCCTTCAGATCAAAAATGCGGGCAGGACTTGATAGCAGCGGCTGGCATGCGCGCTACGAACACTGCGCCATTGGCATGGTTACGTCTGGAGGCTGATGATAAGGAGCCGGGTGCAGCACTCATGCTCACCTTGTGGCCAACTGGCAAAGAGCAGTGCATTGGCAGAGCTGATTTCCACGGACGATGGGTGAATTGGATCGGGTGGAGTTAATAAAATCACCCGTTAAAAACATTCTCGCGATGATAGCTTAAATATTTTGAATGTGGATGTAGCTCTTCACGTTGTGGCAAAATTAATTTCCCACTTGAGTTTATGATGCCTTTAATTTTAGGTGGTATTCTACCCATATCCATTAGAATTGTTCCATCATCCTCCGCAGATAACAATCCTCGATCAAACATCCAATGTATACTTCTTGAAAGGGATAATCCATTCCGTACAGTATCTGGACCATGATCCTTAACAGGTTGAATGTGGGCGGCTTCAACCTCAACTAGCCCATTTACACTGCTGATCTCTACTCCCGTCATCGCACAAGTTGACCCATAAGCTTGCCGGACATTAGATCGAAAAGCTATATCCCTAAATGGTCTGGCTACAACAGATTCAATTATTGGTCGATTAAAAACATCTTGATTGTCCGAGAGGCCATCAAATGAATGCATTTCATTTTCTGGTCTAGGATTGTCTAATAATTTAGTAAACCCGGCAGCAAGAATGTTGTCGTACTCATTATCTGGTAAATTTCGCACAGAACGACCAAATGCACCTTTATTCGTGTTTCCATCTTGGCGTTGAAGTACATTTTCAAAATAATATGCATCTTCTTTAAAGGGTACAGAGTTTCCAAGCTCCAAATAGTTACTCACATATGCATAAAAATGATCATCTTTCTTGGGGTCAGGCTCTATATGATTAATCATAGCTGTTGCAAAATACGCTTGCCGCCCTCCTCGACTATTTAAATCTCCAGAAACTCGACGAGGTTCATAATAAAGTATCCAGTCGCCAACGGCGCGTTCAATAGCGTTTAAATATGTGCGTGGAAAATGATAACGAACTTCGGGAAGATCATCATAATTTGGTTCAACTTTGGTTGTAAGGATAGCCTTAACCAATAATCTTCAGCACCTCGCATCAATTGAATAACTATACAAAAAAATTTAACTTTATCAAAATTATCACGCAAGAACACTTCATATTTTAAAGACTATATTGATAAAAAAAGCGGCGAAACCTGAAAGGCTTCTCCGCTTTTTGAATTGATAAGTTGTGCTTGCTTACAAGGACTGACCAATACTTTCTGTCATTGCCTTGGCATCGCCAAACAACATCATTGTATTATCTGCATAGAACAACGGGTTGTCGCAACCAGCGTAACCAACAGACAACGAGCGCTTGACGAACAAGACCGTGCCAGCTTTTTCCACATCCAGAATAGGCATGCCTGCAATAGCACTGCTTGGATCGGTTTTGGCAATCGGGTTGGTAACGTCATTGGCACCAATCACGAAAGCCACATCGGCTGTCGAGAACTCGTGATTGATTTCTTCAAGTTCAAACACTTCGTCATAAGGAATGTTGGCTTCTGCCAGCAAAACATTCATATGTCCCGGCATACGCCCGGCCACAGGGTGAATTGCATATTTGACTTCAACACCTTCTTCCTTGAGCTTGTCACACATTTCACGCAGAGCATGCTGTGCCTGAGAAACAGCCATACCATAACCCGGCACGATGATAACTTTTGAGGCGTTCTTCATAATGAAAGCCGCATCGTCACCGGCACCAGTCCGTACAGATTTATCCGCACTGGATGTCTGCGCAGCGCCACCGGGGGCATCACCACCGAAGCCACCAAGCAACACATTAATAATGGAGCGGTTCATACCCTTACACATGATATAGCTCAGGATGGCACCGGAAGAACCCACAAGCGCGCCCGTAATAATCAGGGCCGGATTGGAAAGTGTAAAGCCGATACCACAAGCTGCCCAACCTGAATATGAGTTCAGCATGGAAACAACCACTGGCATATCAGCGCCACCGATAGGAATAATCAGCATGAAACCAATCAGGAAGGCCATCGCGACCAATGCCCAATAAGCGGTTGCAGATTCAGATGTTGCAAACACTACGACTGCAGCCACAATTGCCAAAGCAATAAGCGCATTCAGTAAATGCTGTCCCGGAAACGTAATGGGATTACCGCTCATGGTGCCTTTTAACTTGGCAAAGGCGATGATAGAGCCGGAGAACGTTATCGCACCGATAGCGGCACCAATCGACATCTCAATCAGCGAGGCACCGGAAATATTGCCCGAGGTACCAATGCCATAGGCTTCCGGGTTATAGAATGCAGCCGTTGCCACGAACACAGCAGCCAGGCCAACCAATGAGTGGAAAGCGGCAACCAGTTCCGGTAGAGATGTCATCTCTATCTTGAGAGCAACCACCGTTCCGATAGAG
>JABJOR010000275.1 GCA_018664265.1 Rhodospirillales bacterium | reverse complement strand
TTGTTACTGCTTCATAGCCGGCACCTGTATCGCCGATCGCAATATCCGGTCGCATGCCTTTTGATGGTTCGCCATTCAAGTCACGGACTGAAAATTGACGTAAACGACATTGCCAGCCCAAAAAATGATTCCGTATCTTGGTAATCGCCTCATCAGAAACTACATTATTTTCTTCTGATTTACCGCCCATAATGCTCTCCAAATTATTGCTTTCCTCAGCATCGTAAAACTATCATATTATGGCTTTGTAACAAGCAATTATATTTATATAACAAATACTTAGTTATACAAAATAAAGGCATGAAAACACATGAATGCGGGGTTTTTAGGGGCCATAACAGCCATTGGGTGGGGCGGATCGGATTTTATAGCCCGTTTCACAGGCCGAGGAACTGATCATTTCAATGCTCTGCTGGGCATGTTACTCAGCGGGGCTGTTTTCCTGACCATTTATGTCTATGTAACGGACATGCCTATTGTCTGGAACTGGTCATCATCCTGGCTTATTGTCGGCACAGGTATTGGAACGATGGCTTCAACATTACTGTTCTACCAATCTATAATCCGTGGCCCAATCAGTGTGGTTTCACCCATTGTCGGCGGTTACCCAGGGTTTTCTGTTTTATTCGCACTCGCAATGGGGGTTCGTCCTTCCCCGGAAGACTGGCTAGCTACCGGCGTTATCCTCACGGGCGTACTCACAGTTGCCCGCTATAGCCCGGTAAGCAATGACCCTAAGCACCATGACAAATCCTATAATCGAAAGACAGTTGCAATTGCTGTAACGGCCTCTTTCTTGTTTGCCATAACTATCCTGTTCGGCCAACAAGCAGTACCAATTTATGGCGAAGTTCAAACAACATGGTTGGCCAGATATATCAGCCTTGCATCTCTGCTCTGCCTGATGTTTTTCAACAAATCACAAAAATTGAACCTGCCTATAAAGTGGTGGCCTTTGTTTTGCGTACAGGGGATTATTGATTCAACTGGCTACATTTGCCTCTTTGCAGCAGGCCATTTACAAAATGCGGAAATGGCTGCAGTTGCTGCATCCGCCTTTGGCGCCGTTACGGTACTACTTGCAAGAGTTTTTTTAAAAGAAGTTATCACCCTCCCACAATGGGCAGGGATCATTGCTATTTTCAGCGGTGTCGGATTTTTAGCAATGTAATTACCGAAATTCGCCAAGTAAATCACGATCAAGCATTGTTTCAATATCACTTGATGATACCGGACGACTGATCAAATAGCCTTGTATCTCTTCACATCCCTGCTCAGCGAGAAGGCCCAATTGAGCTTTAGTTTCAACACCTTCCGCAATTACGCTCATATTGAGAGAGCGGGCCATAGCAATAATTGTTGAAACAATAGAGGCATCATCTTCATTATTATCCATATCACTGACGAAGCTCTGATCGATTTTCAAACAATCAATAGGCATACGTTTCAAGTAACTCAGACTGGAATAGCCCGTACCAAAATCATCGATTGAAACCTTTACGCCAATGTTACGTAGCTCCCCTAAAATGGAAATGACATCTTCCATGTTTTCCATCAGGGTACTTTCAGTGAGCTCCAGCTCCAGATTTTCAGGGGCCAGTCCTGATACATTCAATGTATCCTTTACGATGTTCAGGAAATTACCCCGTTCAAATTGCCGTGCAGAAACATTCACAGCCACATGCATAGGGTCGAAGCCCTTGTTGCTCCATTCCGTAGCCTGGCGGCAGGATTCGCGCAGCACCCATTCACCCATCACATGTATCATGCCGATATCTTCTGCCAACTGGATGAAATCCGATGGCATAACCCTTCCCAGCATGGGGTGGTTCCAGCGCACAAGAGCCTCAACCCCGGCGACCCGTCCCTTTAACATATCCACCTTGGGTTGGTATTCGAGATGGAATTCGTTTTTCTCAGGTGCCCGGCGCAGAAAAGTCTCCATTTCCATCCGCTCCACAGCAAGAGCATTCAATGAGGATGAATAAAGCTGGTAACAATTACGTCCAATTTTTTTAGCTCGATGCGTGGCGGCAAATGCATTCTTCAAAAGAATTTCAGCCTCAATGCCATCATCCGGACAAAGCGCAACACCAACACTGGCGGTTAAAAAAATCTCTCGGTCTTCGACATCGATCGGGATACTGACCTCATCAACGATCCGTCTGGCAAGATTGATAGCCTCATTGCTGGCATCAACAATCGGCATTAAGATTGCAAATTCATCACCAGAAAGCCTTGAGAGAGTATCTTCACTGCGGACTAATAATTTCAATCGTTGAGAAATAACTTCCAAAACACGGTCACCCGTGTAATGGCCAAATGAATCATTAATGCGCTTAAATAAATCAAGATTAAGAACGAGCAGCGCCGCCAAGGTATCCTGATGCATTGTGCTGGAAACAGATTGTGCCAAACGATCATTAAAAAGTTGCCGATTGGGCAGCCCTGTCAGAACATCGAAATAAGCAAGATTCTTGATCCGCTCTTCCTTTTCCTTGCGTTCTGATATGTCAGAAAAAATGGAAGCATAACGGCTGATATTATCCATTTCATCCCGAATCACCGTTATGGAGAGCCATTCAGGAAATGTGCCGCCAGATTTTCGGCGATTCCAGACTTCCCCTCTCCATGAGCCAGTCTCATGCAATACACGCCACATATCACTATAAAATTCTTTATCATGGGCCCCGGATGCCAGGATGCTGGGGTTCTTGCCAATCACTTCGTGTGGTAGATATTCTGTCAAAGTCGTAAAGGCCGGGTTGACTGTTTCGATTTTGCCATCCGCACTAACAATCATAATTGCATCAGGCGCAGCATCGATAACCTTGTGTGCCAGCTTCAGGTTTTCTTCTGATCGTAGAAGGGCATTGTCACGTTCTTTGACAGCTTCTTCGAGCTTACTGACATAGTTATATTGAATACTTTCCAAAATATCTGAAAATGATAACAACCCCAGCAGCCCGCCATTGTTACCTGTAACGCCGACATGACGAAATTTTTGTTTTTCCAGTAAATCCTTCGCCCGTACAAGAGCTGCAGAAACCGGAATAGTTATCAGTGGGCGGCTGGCAATTTCATGTGCAGTTTCTGATATTCTGCGCTCTGCGGTAAGCCTTATAATATCACGTTCAGTTATGATTCCGTAGCCCTTGCCGTCAATATCATCAACAACAGCAGCGTCGCTATGAAATTCTTGCATCTTGCGAACAACTTCGCTCAGTGAAGCCGTTCCTTCCACCATAACCAGTGGTTGGCGTAATGCAGACCCCACTTGCCGCAAGTCCAGAAAATGATCAACGGATTGATTAAGAATAATATCGGTTTGACTGACCATTCCGACAAAATTTTCATCATCATCAAGAACCAGAAAATGGCGAAGCCCTAGTTTTCTTAGCTTCACCGCTGCTTTTGAAAGAGACGTAGAATTACTGATTGTTTTTAATGGAGTACTCATGACCTCCGAAATTGGCCGTTCGATCAGAGACAGGTCGGAAAAATCAATAGACAGGGCATCCCGTTCAGTCCAAATACCCTCAGGTATTCCATTGACCATGACAATGATTGAACTGCATGCAGATTCTCGCATCTTCTGAGCAGCATCAGCAATGCACAGATCAGGACTACAATTTAACACCTGCCGCTGGGCGATATCTCCAACGGTAAATTCTTCTGGCATCTCTTGATTTCCCCGTATCCCCATAACATATGCTATACTGAGCGTATAATTTTTTTATTTTGTCTTGTTTTCGCCCAACTTGACTTAACTTTGCTCAATTATTTTAATTTTATTTATTTTCAGATGCAGTAATTACAATCATACACCGACAAGTGCAAATCATTTACATTAAAAATTTAAACTGTAGAATTTGAAATAATGTTATTAAAATTTTATTGTTTTATTTAAATAAAAATTCAATATTTCTTATATTAACAAAATTAATAATTATAATTAACATAAGTGTATATGAAAATCCAACAATACTACATGGAGGAAACAATGAAAAAACTTGTACTATTTTTTGTGCTGGGAGTGTTTATCGCATTTCCCTTTCAATCTATCCAAGCTGGTGAAAGTATTGATTACACCGTAAACGGCATGCCGTATGAAGGGTATGGCGCCCATGCTTCCGGGCCTTCAAAAGGGCTAGTCCTGATCATTCATGACTGGGATGGCCTGACGGATTATGAAGTAAAACGCGCCGATATGCTGGCCGAACTTGGCTATGATGCCTTTGCACTTGATATCTATGGCAAAGACAACCGCCCCCAGACAACGGAAGCTAAAAAAGCCGCTACGGGTAGCCTCTATAAAGACCGCGAGACAATGCGCGAACGCCTTTTAGGCAGCCTCGCTCAAGCAAGAATGTTCAGTGCCGGCAAGACAGTTGTTATGGGTTATTGTTTTGGCGGCGCAGCTACGCTTGAGTTGGCACGGTCAGGCAAAGCTGGCACCATAGCCGGGTACACAACATTCCACGGTGGACTGGCAACGCCGGAAGGACAAAGCTACCCCGCAGATACGCCTCCCATGTTGGTAGCCCATGGTGGTGCGGACACATCCGTAACCATGAAAGATGTTGCGAGCCTGACGGAGCAATTGGAAGCCAACGGCACCAGCTATGAGGTGCAGGTCTATTCCGGTGCGCCCCATGCATTCACTGTGTTCGGATCGAAGCGTTATCGACAGGTTGCGGATGAACAGTCCTGGGAAGCCTTCAAGGATTTCCTGGCAGCTAACTTGTAAGAAGTTTTACTCGACGTCGCCGCTTGCGATCTGGTCGGTGTATTGCATTCCTTCGCGGCCATAAAGATAGCCGTTGGAGGAAGGCATGCCGTCGCTGAGATCATCAAGGATGTCATCGGCTTCCTGTGCATCAATTTTGCCGTCGAGCACATCGCGAAATGCCTGTGCGACCTTGACCATATCCCAGCTGTGCGGGGACAGGCGGAAATGGCTGATCCCGGCGGCTGCGAGTTTGGGCAGCTCATGGATGAAATTGTTGCAGTTATATGAAAGCGTCTGCAAGCCATTGACCACCAGAAACGGATCGCCATCAAGCGTATCCACATCCATACCGTCCACATCTTTGTCACAAACATACAGGCAGCTATCCTTGGTCAGGCCATGGCTACGGGCGTGATAGCACCGTGCAGATATAGCCAGTGGAAGCCGACCGTAAGCAAAGACTTCCAACTCCACATCGCCGCGATTTGCTGCGAGTGACGAGATGGACTCAAGCGACAGCTCTACAGGCAAAGCAATTCGGGTTGCACCATTTCGGCTCAAAAAACCAAGAGTACCTTCATTATAAATATTAGCAAAAGGTCCAATGACATGCGGTTTCCCTTTTAACAACGAGAGCGCAGAAACATCATTGGCTTCAATCAGAATATCATCCATAGCTGTTATATCACGAACCGTTGTCATATCGCGCTTTGACATGATTAGTGCCAGCGTCGAAAGCACCACTTCCTTACCGGATTGCTGCAAACGTTCGACAATTTCTGGAATGAGAGGGGTAAAGAATGGTTCGCGCTTGGAACACACAACCTCGCCGACACAAACTGTATCAACACAGGACTCGTCCGCCATACGGAAATAAAAATCCCGCCACTCTTCCGGTTTCCAGTTAAACATAACCGGGCCCAGCGTTAACTTGCTGTTTTTCATCAATCAAATATCCACTTTAAATCATCGCCAGGTTTTATCATAAGCGCCAACGGTATTTTGCTGGCCTTCGGTAATGGATGCCAAATCCAGCTCCGGCGCAGGTAGCCCTGCGGCTTGTGCATCAACCGCTTTACGGAATGAGGAAACCACCTGAGCAATGTAGGCACGCCCGCGTTGGCGGCCTTCAATCTTCAACGCTGTCACCCCAGCCGCTACCAATTCTGGCAGCATATCTACAACGTTCAAACTGGTTGGCTCTTCAAACAAGTAGGACACCTTGTCACGGGCTTTGAAACGGCCCTTGCACAAGGTTGGATACCCGGCTTTTTCTTCAGGCGAGAAAGCATTAATGGTGAAATCACCAAGGCGTGAAACCAATCGATCGCCTTCATCTTCATAGCGCACATGGCTGGCTGGGGAGCACACCCCGTTCATGTTCGGAGATTCTCCGGTTATATAAGATGACAGCGCACACCGCCCTTCGGCCATGACACACAATCCACCAAAGGCGAAGACTTCTGTTTGCACATTGATCAGTTTGTTGAGCTTTGTAATCTCGGGGATCGTCAGCACACGCGGCAAGACTACGCGTTGCACACCAAAGGTATCGACATAGAAATTGATGGCTTCCGGATTGGACGCCGAGGCCTGCACCGAAAGATGGCGGCGCAAATCAGGATGTTCCTGCGCCGCGTAATCCAGCAACCCAATGTCTGCCAGAATAACCGCGTCCGCACCATGACTCGCCGCATCATCAATTGCCTTGTGCCAGGGACCGAGATTACCGGCTTCTGGATAAGTGTTGATCG
>JABJOR010000274.1 GCA_018664265.1 Rhodospirillales bacterium | reverse complement strand
GCATCAAATGCATTACCTCCACTTTCCAAAACATCCCGCGCGGCAGTAACTGTTTCTGGATGCCCCGCAGCGATCGCGCCTTTCGTCACCGTTTTATCCTTTTCACATTTACCAACAGGATTTAGTATATTAATCAGTATCGAAGTCAGGCCTATAGTTGACTCACCGTAGAGACTATGTTTGCCTTATTGTCTGGGATCAAGCAAAAGGAAAATCACATGAAGCAGGCTACCCAGCTTATTATTCTGGCCATTATTATCATGCTTGCGTACACGCCAGCTCAGGCTGCTGACGGTAATGGCATTGTGAACGCTGTGAGCTATCGCGATTTACCGACCGGTGCCTCAATTACGGTACAAGCCCTCGATAATTCAGATCAGAGCATCACTCTTATCAATGAACTTGAAACGGCATTGAAACAACGCGGGTACGCATTATCAACTGACGGTGCCTTGATCCTGACTGTCGAATATCATGATGAAATTGGCGGTTGGCAATCTGTTGACCGTCGCCACATTGTTGAACTATCAACCCAGCAAAGCACTTCAAATGATGACAGTACCAATGTGAAATTGAATTTATTCAACAGCAATACTGGCGGCATTCTCAATAAAGGAGAGAATAGCGGAACAACCATTGTTACGCCCAGCCAATACGAAATAACCATGACCCTCGAGAACGCATCAGATGGCAAACGCTTATGGGAAGGTTGGGCCAGAGCCGATGTCGGTAGAGCTTCAAATGAGAGCCTGAGACGCCGCATGGTTCCTGCACTCGCAGATGTGTTGGGGAAAACAATTAACCACTCAGCCCTTAAAACTCAGTAACATACTGTAATTAGTACCAAAAAATTATAATTATATATCATTTCGATAATTCTAGAAATATAGTTGTTTTCTGAAAATTACCATGCTATAAACAGCTTCATGAACAATGAAAATGCATCCTCCTGTCTCAGTGAACTCGGCAACCCGACACGGTTAGCCATTTTTCGACTTCTGGTCCGCGCAGGAGAAAACGGCGTTATTGTCGGCGACATCGCACGCCATCTCGATGCTATTCCCGGCTCTACTCTGTCTCACCACCTTGCACACCTGACCCGTGCAGGACTTATTGAACAACGCCGGGATGGTCGACAACTCTGGTGCATCGCCCGTCATGATGTAATGGATAACTTGATCGAGTTTTTAACGCACGAATGCTGTGCAGGCCTCCCTGTACTTGATGAAGAAAATGAAAAACGGGAAACAGCCGCATGACAAGCCATTCTCACTCCCTTCCAAATCCACGTCTGTCCGTTTTCAATCGAATCGATCGAGTGTTTTTGGCAAGCCTTGTCATGTTGGGTGTGGTTACGCTTATTAATCCAGCACAATTGATTCCTTCGATAATTTTCACAGGCGAATCCCTGCTCAGCATTTCTCCTTTTTTGGCTCTTTCCGTTGCCATGGCTGCTGCTGCAAAAGCCAGCAACGCAGACGCTGCCATAGCAAGGGTCTTTACAGGCAACCCGGTTCGTATGATTAGCATGGCGGCTTTGTTTGGTGCCCTATCGCCATTTTGTTCCTGTGGCGTCATTCCAGTCATCGCCGGATTACTTGCTGCTGGCGTGCCGCTTGCTCCGGTCATGGCATTCTGGATCAGCTCGCCCATCATGGATCCTGAAATGTTTATCTTGAGCACAGCATCGCTAGGGCTGTCTTTCACCGTTGCAAAGACCCTTGCTGCCATCGGTATTGGTTTGATGGCAGGCTTTGCTACACACTTCGCTTTAGCTGCCGGAATGTTTGTTGATCCTTTACGAGGAGCCGCTTTGGGGTGTGGAACGAGTTCCTGTAGCAGTTCAGACGATTCCATCCATTGGAAATTCTGGAAACAACCAGAACGCCGCTCTACATTTCTTAACGCGTCTAGGGAAACAGGCTGGTTTTTGACAAAATGGCTGACCATTGCCTTCATCATTGAAAGCCAGATGACCGTTTATATTCCAAGTTCACTTATTACCGATTGGCTTGGAGGTGGTTACTGGTGGACCATACCCGCTTCCGTCTTTGCCAGCATCCCTGCCTATCTGAATGGTTACGCAGCGATTCCGCTGATGGCACGTCTAATGGATATGGGCATGGCCCCGGGTGCTGCCATGGGATTCTTGCTGGGTGGTGGCATCACCTGTATTCCAGCAGCTATCGCCGTCTTTGTGCTGGTTCGCCGGGCCGTGTTTGGCTGGTATCTGCTTCTTGCAACCACAGGTGCCATGCTGTCAGCAACAATTTATCAACTTTCAATTTAAAGCAAATACCCGCGATGTTTGAGCCTTGCTGTTTCGCCGTTTAGCGGCTAATACTACGTGCCACATGAACAAAGATAGTCAGGGCTGTGGCACCGTTGCCAATACAGCCCTTTTTTGATGCTTGATTAAGAAGGTTTGGGTTTTCCCGCAAAGACAAGAAATGAATGCAACAAACGATAATGTTGATAAAGCTAACAAGGCTGATAAGGCTCTGTTACCCGCCGGGATGAGCGACGGGCTGCCCCCTGAAGCAGCCTTTGAAGCAGCCATAGCAGAACAGTTAATGTCAGAGTTCGGCTCCCACGGCTATGAGCGGGTTAAACCGCCTTTGTTGGAGTTTGAACAAAATCTGCTGCGTGGCCCGGGCGCAGCCATGGCTGAACAAACCTTTCGTTTGATGGACCCTGTATCACAACGCATGATGGGACTGCGCGCTGATATGACGCCGCAGGTTGCGCGTATTGCAACAACGCGCCTGCGCAATGCTCCACGCCCCTTACGCCTGAGTTACTCGGGGCAAATTCTCCGTATCAAAGGCACCCAACTCCGCGCTGATCGACAATTTGGACAGGCTGGTGCTGAGCTTATTGGCTCTGACAATCCACTTGCCGATGCTGAAATAATATTACTTGCAACAAGTGCCATGACAAAACAAGGCATCGACAATATGTCCGTAGACCTTTGCTTGCCAACACTGGCCCCTGCCCTTTGTCATGATATGAATCTGTCCGATGAAAGCATTCAGAGTTTACGGGACGTTCTGGACCGTAAGGATGCCGCCGATATTGCTGGTATGGCCGATTTGATTGGCAAGGATAACGCAGCATTATTTGCCGAGCTGTTGTCAGCCACCGGGCCTGCTGAAGATGCGCTTATAAGTCTTGATCGTCTGATTCCGAATGGCCGTGCAAAAATTGAATGCGACTCCTTGAAAGCCATTATTGCCGCTATTCGCGAAGACGCTCCCGATTTACCCCTGACTGTCGATCTGGTTGAAAACAGAGGGTGGGAATATCATACTGGCGTAACATTTACGTTTTTCACCCGTGGTGGACGCGGTGAACTTGGAACGGGTGGTCGCTATATTACCGATGAAGGCGAACCTGCAACCGGCCTAACCCTGTTCATGGATACCGTGTTACGGGCTATTCCAGAACGCCCATCAATCAAACGGATTTTTATTCCAAACGTCACGTCTAAAGAACTCAGCTCGAAGCTACGCACTGAGGGATGGGTCACCGTTCATGGGCTAGAAGACCAATCAAATCAACACGATGAGGCAAAACGCCTCAACTGCTCACATATTTTAGAAAATGGTGAAGCGAAGTCGCTAACCGAAGCATAAGGATCCAAACACAATGGCGAATGTAGTTGTTGTCGGCTCACAATGGGGCGACGAAGGCAAAGGCAAGATTGTAGACCTATTATCAGAACGCGCTGACGTCGTGGCACGTTTTCAAGGCGGACATAATGCCGGACATACATTGGTTATTGATGGCACTGTCTACAAGCTGCACCTGCTGCCATCAGGCATTGTGCGTAAAGGTAAGTTGTCCGTTATCGGCAATGGTGTTGTTATTGATCCCTGGGCATTATTTAAAGAAATCGACACCCTACGCGAGCAAGGCGTAGACGTCAGTCCGGAAAATCTGCGTATCGCAGATAACGCTGTATTAATTTTACCTCTGCATAGCAATCTTGATCAGGCCCGCGAAAAAGTGGCCAGTGGCAGCAATGGCAAAATTGGTAAAATCGGAACAACGGGGCGCGGTATTGGTCCGGCGTACGAAGACAAAGTTGCTCGCCGCGCAATTCGTGTGGGTGATCTGATTGATCCAGAATTGCTGGATGCCAAAATGGATGCCTTGCTCGCCCATCACAACACCTTGTTGCGGGGCATGGGCAGCGAAGAAATTAATCGAGAAGATCTTCTCAAACAATTAGAAGAAATCACGCCACAAATTACCCCGTACATCGATGTTGTCTGGAAATTGCTCAATGAAGAACGCCGCAAGGGTCGCCGTATTCTTTACGAAGGTGCACAAGGCACCATGCTCGACATTGACCACGGCACGTACCCATATGTGACGTCATCAAACGTTGTCGCCGCACAAGCCGCAATTGGCACAGGTCAGGGCCCTAACGCCATTGATTACGTGCTCGGCATCACCAAAGCCTACACCACCCGTGTTGGCAGCGGGCCTTTTCCGACAGAGCTGGAAGATGAGATCGGTCAGGGACTTGGAGAGCGTGGGCATGAATTCGGCACCACAACCGGGCGCCCAAGACGCTGTGGCTGGTTTGACGCAGTTCTGGTTCGCCAAGCTGTTACCGTCAATGGCATCAATGGCATTGCCCTGACCAAGCTGGACGTACTCGATGGCATGGAAGAGCTAAAAGTCTGCACAGGCTATGAGATCGACGGTGAACTTTTCGATCACCTTCCGGCCTCCACACTAAAACAAGCACGCGTCGTGCCAGTGTATGAGACAATGGAAGGTTGGTCAGAGACCACTTACGGTGCACGGACATGGGCGGAGCTGCCTGCCACAGCCATCAAATATATCCGCCGCATTGAGGAACTGATCGGTGCTCCGGTGGCTTTGTTATCAACAAGCCCGGAACGTGAAGATACAATTCTGGTGCACAATCCTTTTGAGGATTAATGAAACATCGAATATCCTACCTCGGATATTCCTGTAATCTATTAAATGCCTTATACTGTGCGTAAATATTCTAAGTTATTAGAAACAGCCTTACGCACAGGGGGCAT
>JABJOR010000273.1 GCA_018664265.1 Rhodospirillales bacterium | reverse complement strand
TTGCTGTTCGCCACCCGACATGGTTATGGCGTCCTGTTTCCTGCGTTCTGCAAGCCTTGGGAAATGTTCGTAAATTCGTTCGATTTCCCACCCTTTTGGCTCTGATACTTGCGCCAAGATGAGGTTTTCTTCGACCGTTAAGCCACCAATGATGCGGCGATCTTCCGGAACGAGTTGTATGCCAGCCTGCGCTGCCTGATAAGCCTTCATTTCGTGAATTGGCTGGCCCTGAAGATAAATCTCGCCACTGGTAAGGGCTGGATCATCAACACGCGCAAGCGCCCTTAATGTCGATGTTTTCCCAGCACCGTTACGCCCAAGTAAGGCAAGAATTTCACCTTCGTTAACCTCAAAGGAAATCCCCTGAACAATATAGGATTCTCCATAATAGGCATGGATGTCCTTAACACTGAAGAACGGTTGTTGTGCGGGCGTGTTCATTCGTGTGCTCCCCCAAGATAGGCTTCTTTAACAACAGGGTCTTCACGAGCCTCTTCAGGCGTTCCTGAGGAGATAATTTTACCGCGTGCGAGAACACTGACCTTATCGGCAAGACTGAATACAACGTGCATGTCATGCTCAATGATGACCTTTGTCATGCCGCGCGATTTGATTTTTTGCAACAGATCAATGGTCTGGTTTGTGTCGTGGCGGGCCATACCTGCGGTAGGCTCATCCAATAGTAACAGACGCGGGTGCAATATCAGACACATCCCCAATTCGAGACGACGCTTGTCCCCCCGTGACAGGCTACCGGATTCAAGGTTCATTTGCTCCTTAAGGCCAACATCTTCGAGTGTATGTTGGGCCTCATCACGAATTTCACTTTGACTTCGCAGCCCGGTGAACGGATTGAATTTGAATGAACCATCGCGTCTCGACAGAGCAGGGAGCATGACATTTTCCAGAAGCGTTAGTTCCTGAAATATCTCCGGTGTCTGAAAAACGCGCGCGACCCCTTTTTGGGCAATTTCGTGTGGTTTCTTTCCTGTAAGCTCATCTCCATCAAAGGTAACAGACCCTGAATCTGGTTTCAGGCGGCCAACGCAAACATTCAACAAAGTCGATTTGCCTGCACCGTTGGGGCCAATGATGGCGTGAGTTTTGCCTTCTTCTATATGTAGATTAACATCCGCAAGGGCACGTAGTCCGCCAAAGCTTTTTTGGATGTTGTCCAGGTGAAGTACTAGATTTTCCATAAGCCAGTCCTCACTCTGCTGATTGATTTTTAAGAGAAGGGGAAGAATCGTTTGGCTTCTCCTTCGATGAAATGGAATTTTTAAGTTTTTGGAAGCCTTCGACAATTCCACCGGGCAAGAAAACCACGATGATTACGAACAATAACCCCAGAGTTAGATGCCAACCACTTCCGACAAATAACCCGCTTACCTGAACAGCAATATTTTCTGCTGTTTCAGGAAGGAATGAATAAAACCCGTGAAGTGTATTGCTATTGAAGGACGAGAAAATATTTTCAAAATACTTGATTAGTCCAGCACCTAGCATTGGCCCGATAAGCGTTCCTACACCCCCCAGGATGGTCATTAGTACAACTTCGCCAGAAGCTGTCCATTGCATGCGCTCTGCTCCGGCAAGCGGATCGGTAACTGCCAGTAAAGACCCGGCGAGGCCAGCAAACATGCCTGATATGATGAAGGCAGCTAGCATATAGGGGCGCGTGTTAAGACCTGTATAATTCATTCTGTTCTGGTTTGATTTGATACCCCGAAGCATCAATCCAAAGGGAGATCGGAAAATCCGCAATGAAATATAGAAACAAACAATCAGCAAAATAGCACAGAAATAGAAGCCTGGATAACCGCTCATCTTGATACCAAACAAGTTGGTTGAAGGTAAACCTTCACCAACGACGACATACATTGAATCAATTATGCGTGGGTCATTGATGGTTAATTGCAAGCCTGTTTCACCGTTTGTTATTGGTGTCAGCACTGAATAAGCCAGATTATAGGACATTTGTGCAAAGGCGAGTGTCAAGATTGAAAAGTAAATCCCTGAACGACGTAAGCTGATAAACCCAATTATCAGAGCCAGAAGGCCAGCGAATAGAACACCAAACAATACGGCTGGAATCGCATTCATTGTAAACAGCTTG
>JABJOR010000024.1 GCA_018664265.1 Rhodospirillales bacterium | reverse complement strand
CCGGAGCCCAATGGCTTTTCCAATAGTAATGATAACTGGCCGCAGTTCCGATATTGACCCGGGCAAGGACCAGACGCTTTGCCCCTGTATTTTTATACTTCAAAGTTTGCACAGCCTGTTTGCTCAACGGGCTACGGCCATGAAACACATCAACGATCAACATGTCATAGTTGGTTTTATGCATTCGCATGGCATACTCGTCTTCTCGACCATAAGCCGCCGAATTTCCGATAACAGCATAATTCTTTACAGAGCCAAGAGACATCACACTGCCAGGGTTCTCGTCAAACGGACGAGCCGGGTAATCCGGTAGCGTTGCTGTTTCTATTTCAGAACTGGGGATAGAGGCGTAAACATATCGGCGTTCCAGGCTTTGTTGGCGCCCGGCATTTACGGCCTCTGGCTGGTCTGCCTTATCGAGAACAAAAACTGGCAATGCCTCATTTTGTGCCCGCTTGGCAAAGCCCAACTGAACAGCTTGTACTTTTGGTTCATCATATGGCTTGCCATAAAACGGCGTTCCATAAAACAGCCCTACCTCCAAAACCCCGTCTATCGAACGGGAATAGGTTCTTGCCGGCATAGCAAGTTCTTCATCAACTCGATCTGTTTTGGTTAACAGGCCCAATGCATTTTCTACAACGATGACAAAATTAGGATTTCTGCGTCTCGCATTTTTGGCAATTGTTTGAATGAAAAGGCGCATCTCTTCAGGAAAATCAACAGTTGGCCCAACCAAATCCTCTTCGATTGGACCTACATCTTCAAACACATTTCCCTGAATAGTAACACGTCCTTGTATCTCCTCTTTCAAGGGAGTTAAGGCCTGTGCCAAGGCTGTGCCAGAAGACAAGCTGCAAATGCCTGCAATCAATAAGATTAGACAGGATATGACAATCCGCCGAGAATACTTTTTCCGAAATAGTACTGACATTCAGCTACCTTTTACAAAACACACATATTTCTTATTTTATCATAACAGATAGTGGTTAATCAGAGATTGTCATATCATATCAAATACAGCAGTGATCACCTATTTGTGAAGCCTGTTGCATTGTCTGCAGGGCCACATCACGCCATCTTGTAAACATGAACAAGAAACTTAAATTCTATATAACATTAATTACAGTAACATCCCTCATTCTGATCGGGATGTTCGTTATGCTCACACCTGATAAGGGA
The DNA here is from genome assembly GCA_018664265.1 of Rhodospirillales bacterium. Classification (GTDB taxonomy): domain Bacteria; phylum Pseudomonadota; class Alphaproteobacteria; order Rhodospirillales; family Casp-alpha2; genus JABJOR01. The sequence continues at coordinate 914 of JABJOR010000024.1, read as the reverse complement.
CATGCTGACAGCCACCCCGGTGACTGGGAATACGAGTGGCCTAACACGGATTTTTCTCGCCACGAGGTAGCCTACACTGACATTATTTCCGGAGGCCCGCCAAAAGACGGAATTCCCCCCATCGATGATCCGCAGTTTATTTCTGTCGAACAATCCCAGAAAAATAGCGCGAATACCAATGCCCTCAGCGACAACGAGCCCGTCATCGGCCTTATCGTCAACGGTATGGCGAAAGCTTACCCGTTACGCATTCTGACCTGGCATGAAATCATCAACGATAAAATCGGCGGTGTTCCGGTAACCATAACATTCTGCCCCTTGTGCAATTCCTCAATCGTTTTTGACAGGCGGCTTGATGGAAAAACTCTTGATTTTGGCACAACGGGAAAACTCAGAAACTCTGATCTGGTTATGTATGACCGTCAGACTGAATCCTGGTGGCAGCAATTCATGGGCAAAGCCATTATCGGGGAGATGACAGGAACAGAGCTGATCATGATCCCGTCGCGCATGGAATCCTGGGCAAACTTTCGCAAGCGCGCACCAAACGGCCAGGTTCTTATCCCTAACGACACGTATATGCGTAATTACGGACGAAACCCTTATGTCGGTTATGACACAGCTTCCATGCCATTCCTCTATCACGGTGAAATGCCCGAAGGGATTAATCCCATGGCCAGAGTCGTTGCCATTAATGATCAGGCATGGGCGTTGGAGCTTTTGCAAGAGCGTGAAAGCATTTCCAATGGTGACATTATTGTGAGCTGGAGCGCGGGTCAGAACTCTGCCCTTGATACCGGAACAATATCTAAGGGCAGGGATGTGGGAAATATTCTTGTTCAACGTCTAGCAGAGAACGGCGAGATGATCGATGTCGTCCACGATGTCACATTCGCCTTTGTGTTCCATGCCTT
>JABJOR010000272.1 GCA_018664265.1 Rhodospirillales bacterium | reverse complement strand
TCCACTTAATTTAAGCGGACACCTATTTGCCCGCTATCTGCAGACAGTATCGCTAAAAACGGATCTGATGAATAGGTGGGGGAGACCGGACGCTTACCACTTACCTGAAAATAGTAACAAAAAAAGGGGAGCTGAAAACAGCTCCCCTTTATCTTTATATTCTTCCGGTTTGATCAGGCTTTAAAGCCGATTTTTCCTGGGAAAACATAATCTGTTGGATGTTTCTTCCATCCACCTACGGTATTCAGTGTGGCACTGAGACCTGGGCGCCAAAGCGGCTGAACAATCGGCCCATCTTCCTGCATGATATGTTCAAGCTTGCCAATAATCTCACTACGCTCGGCAATATCGAGAGTCCCTGACGCTTGGGTCAGAAGGCTATCGAATTCTGCGTTACTGTAATGGGATTCATTCCATGGAACACCAGACTGATAAGCAAGACTGAGAACCATGAAACCAAGCGGACGGTGAGTCCATTCAGTGAAACCAAAGGGAACCTTATCCCAGACATCCCAGAACTGTGCGGATGGCAACACATTGATCTTGACGCGAATGTTCGCTTCGGCCCACATTTGAACCATTGCCTGAACAGCATTGAGCTCCCAAGCAGGATCTTTCTTACAGGCAATTTCAAAATCAACGCCATCAGGATGTCCTGCTTCTGCAAGCAATGCCTTGGCCCCTGCAACATCACGCTTCATAAAGCCGATATCTTTATAATCGGGGTGTACAGGCGATACATGATGATGCTCTGCAGGTGATCCCATATTGTTATGAGCAAGCTCAAGAACGCGGGGGGTGTCAATGGCAAGACGCATGGCCTTACGAACACGAGGGTCACTGAACTCCGGACGATCAACTTGCATTCTAGCAACACCGGTTTGCGCCGTTGTGACCTGCTGAATTTCAACATGCGGCATATGCTCTAAAGCAGCCATTTGTTCAAATCCAATTTCATAAAGAGCATCAACCTGCTTTGAAGCCAAAGCCCCAACAGAAGCACTAGGATCATCACCCAGATCAATGTAGGTCAAGCTATCCAACATTGGTGCTTCCCCCCAATAATCCTTACGGGCACGAAGCACAGCGCGTTCACCAACACGAACTTCTTCCAGATCGAAAGCACCAGTACCATTACCACCGGGGGCGAACGTACCACCTTCTTCAGGATCAAGCATGGGGAATGGATAGTGGAAAAGGTGCTCAGGAACAGCCACTTGCGCTTCTTTGCAATTCAGGCGCAAGGTGCTCTCATTAACAACTTCAATGGCATTAGCATCCCAAAGTTCTGTTGTTGTGCCAGCAGTTCCATCTGCATTTGTCATTTCAACATCGTTCAGCATGTAGCCCTTCATGAGCCCCAGCACGGAAGAGCCTGTATTGGGATCAAGACAATGCCTGATGTTCCAGGCTGCATCTTCAGCGGTCCATTTACGACCATTGTGCCACTTGACGTCTTTGCGCATATGCAAATCCCAAGTTTTAAGGTCTTCGCTGGCTTCCCATTTTTCGCAAAGATATGGACGTGTTACATTGTCCGAGCCAGTTTCTGTTAAATATTCAACTGTTCCACGGACCAGGTTTGAATCAAATCCCCAGGAAAATGTGTGTGGGTTAACGACATCCATGACACGCATGCCGACTTTCATGTCGCCGCCTTTTTTAACGGCAGCCTGAGCCGGTGCAACAAAGTTCTCACCTGTAATTTTACCAGCAAAGGCATAAGCCGCTGCTGAAGTCATACCCAGTAAAGTGGAATAGCGTAAAAAGTCACGACGATCCATTTCACCATCGGCAAACTGTTGTTTTACCTTATTAATATTCTTGTTTTCGATTTTAGACATAATGTAATCTTCTCCCTGTTTTATTTTAAACTATATGCATTAGAAGCACTTATTACGTTTTTATTTACGTCTAGAACGAGAGACATCCAGTTCATATATTTATACTAGGCCCACATTGCTTGACGACGCAATAGCCTTATGCTTTCAATTATTTTATACAAGTGAATTATTTAAAGCATAACTGAAAAACTATTTTATCTTCTTTGATAATATCCAAGTAAAGAAACGAGATAAATTATGCGTTCTACTAAGGTTATCCATGTTGTCAGTTGTCATGCCGAGGGTGAAGTCGGTGATGTTATTATTGGTGGTGTGACACCACCTCCGGGCGCGACAATCTGGGAGCAATCAAGATTTATTGCCCAGGATGAAATCCTGAAAAATTTTATGCTGAATGAGCCTCGTGGTGGTGTATTTCGCCACATGAACCTGCTGGTTCCGCCCAAGCATCCGGATGCACATACAGGATGGATCATAATGGAGCCCGCCGATGTTCCGCCCATGTCCGGATCAAACAGTATGTGCGTTTCCACTGTCCTGCTTGAAACTGGCATCGTGCCTATGGTTGAGCCCGTTACCTGGCTAGTATTGGAGCCTCCCGGTGGCATCGTCGAGGTTGAGGCTACCTGCAAAAATGGCAAAGTAGAAAAGGTAAAAGTTACCAATGTTCCTTCTTTTGCAGACAAGCTCGATGCAACTATTGAAGTTCAAGGCTTGGGAACATTAAGCGTGGACACGGCTTATGGTGGAGATAGCTTTGTTCTTGTCGATGCACAAAAACTTGGCTTCGGGCTTACCCCCGATGAAGCAAAAGACATAGCCCAAACCGGTATCCTTATTACCAACGCCGCCAATGAACAGCTTGGTTTCAACCATCCACTTAATGCTGAATGGACACATTTGTCCTTTTGCCAAATGACGGGACCTATAGAAACAATTGATGGCATTAAAACCGGAAAAAGTTCCGTAACGATCCAGCCTGGAAAAATTGATCGCTCGCCTTGTGGCACTGGGTGTTCTGCACGAATGTCCGTCTTGCATGCCCGTGGCACGCTTAGTACTGGTGAGAATTACCGAGGGCTCTCTCTGCTGGGCTCTAAATTTGATTGCCGCATCGAAAGCGAAATAAAAATAGGGGACAAACCGGGCATCATTCCAAGTATATCGGGTCGCGCATGGATCACTGGTATTCACCAACATATGTTAGACAAGGATGATCCATGGCCTGAGGGATACAGGTTAAGCGATACCTGGCCGAATTACTGATTTTATACTTAATTGTTATTTACCAAAAATAAACACTTTCTAGTTATTACATATGTATGGCTAGAGCATTAAAAAATATTGAACAGGGTGACGTTTTTCGTAAGACCGAAAAATTCGAAAGCCTTTGGATCGTAACCAGAATTCTGGATTTATATGGATATCCTCCTCATGTCCATATATCTCCCATTCATGATAATCGTCATCCACTGACGTATAGCACTGCTGCTCTGAACAATCCCAATTTGTTCACCAGAGCCTGATCAAACAGCCTCAATAACCATGGCAATACCCTGTCCGCCACCAATGCACAGGGTTATCAGTCCATAACGACCACCAATCCTCTGTAGCTCGTAAAGTGCCTTGACCGTTATCACGGCACCTGTTGCACCAACGGGGTGACCAAGGGCAACTGCACCACCATTTGGATTAGTTTTATCGGCAGGAAAGCCAAGTTCTTTGGCTACCGCGCAGGCTTGCACCGCAAAGGCTTCATTGGATTCAATAACATCCAGATCATCAACCGTAATCCTCGCACGTTGCAAAGCCTGCTTAACCGCGTCAACAGGTCCCATTCCCATGATTGCAGGATCAACACCAGCCAGCCCATAGGACAGCACCCGTGCCATAGGCTTAACACCTTGCTCGGCAGCAGTCTTTTCAGACATCAAAACAATCGCCCCTGCCCCGTCATTAATGCCAGAAGCATTGCCCGGCGTCACCGTTCCATCGCGATCAAACGCAGGCCTCATGCCAGCCAAATCATCGATGGTGACTTCGCTGCGAACATGTTCATCGGTATCAATGATTTGTTGTTTACGACGAACGGTAATTTCTATGGGTAGAATCTGATCAACAAACCGCCCTTCTGCAATTGCATGAGATGCCCGGCGGTGGCTTTCATTGGCAAATACATCCTGTTCTTCGCGACCAATGCCAAATTGCTTGGCAACATTTTCTGCCGTGATACCCATATGCCCATTGCCAAACGGATCTTCGAGAGCCGCCGTCACGCAATCAAGCACAGGCGCATCGCCCATCTTCTGGCCCCAACGCACGGCTGGCATGACGTAAGGCGCGCTACTCATATTCTCTGCCCCACCCGCAACGGCAATATCGCAATCACCGAGCATGATCGATTGGGTGGCTGAAACAATGGCCTGCAATCCACTGCCGCACAGACGGTTTACGGTCAACGCAGGTGCGCTATGCGGTATTCCGGCTTCAACGGCTGCGACGCGGGCGATATAGGCGTCACGGGGCTCATTTGGAATGACCTGCCCCAGGAAAGTTTGCTGAACCTGCTCCGTGGACAATCCGGCTCGCTTTACGGCCTCCGCAATGACCTTTGCCCCCAACTCTGAAGGCTTAACCGTGCTTAATCCGCCACCAAAGCGGCCGACGGCTGTACGCACGCCACTGACGATAACGACTGTGTTCTTTTCACTCATACTATCAATCCCTAAAAAGCAAGACCGCCGCTGGCTTCAATAACCTGCCCTGTGATGAAATCAGATTCAGGGCAACACATGAGATAAACTGCGTTAGCGGCGTCCTCGGTTGACCCTGTACGGCCCAATGGCGTCATACGTTTGATATTTTCAATCATTTCTGGCTGCATCCCGGCACGAATTTCACGCCCGGCAACGTCAATATGGTCATCAACACCTTCGCTCAACGCTTTAGTCATGCGGGTTTCGATAAGTCCAAAGGCCACACAGTTGGCGGTCACATTATAGCGCCCCCATTCTTTGGCCAGGGTCTTGGTCATACCGACCAACGCAGATTTCGCAGCTGCATAATTCATTTGCCCGGCATTGCCATAGAGGCCTGAAATAGAAGATATATTGACCACCTTGCGGCAGTTTGCACCGCCTTGTTCAATTTCTGCTTTGGCTGTATTGCGGATGAAATCCGACGCTGCACGAAGAATGCGAAATGGCGCTTTAACATGCACATCAAGGATCGCGTCCCATTGCTCGTCCGTCATCTTCTGCAGAACATTATCCCAAGTATAACCAGCGTTATTAACGATGATATCAATGCCACCAAAAGCTTCCAGAGCACTCGCAACATAGCGTTCAGGAAAATCATCCGCCGTTACATCACCGACACAGATGACAGCTTTGCCGCCTGCATCTTCTAAGACTTTAACGACTTCCATAGCTGCATCTTCTTCCAGATCATTAATAACAACGTTGGCACCTTCGCTTGCAAGTTTAATGGCTATAGCCCTGCCTATTCCCCGTCCTGATCCTGTAACGAGTGCTGTTTTACCTTGTAGTTTTTTCACAACCCCTCCTGATAACTTTCACTGATTTCGCGCTTCAATGTTTTACCTGCAATATTACGCGGAAATTTGTCTAAAATAATAAGGTTCTTCAAGCGTTGATACTTGGCACCGACATTTGTGTTGCACCATTCCATCAAATCTTGAGATGAAATATCAGCGTCACTATGCATGAGGACTGCCGCCACAGGAACTTCGCCCCATTTAGGATCGTTCGCACCAAACACGGCTACTTCGCTGACCGCTTCATGACGATTGAGAACATCTTCAATGTCTTTTGGATAAACGTTTACCCCTCCGGTAATGATCATGTCCTTGATACGGTCAACCAGATATAGAAAACCTTCTTCATCCACATAGCCCACATCGCCAGTTTTCAACCAACCATCAATCATTGCGGCTTCTGTCAGATCAGGGCGTTTGAAGTACCCCGGCATCAGCACAGGTGCACGACCACAAATTTCGCCAATTTCTCCGGCAGGTAGCTCATTGCCTTCTTTATCAATAATTTTAAGTTCATAAAACGGCGGTGGTACACCGACAGACCCGGCCTTGCGCATGGAATCCTTGCAATCCAGTACCGTACACATGCCTTCTGTCAGGCCGTAAAGTTCATAAAAACATCCCGGCAGGTCTTCATTCAATTGCTGTTTATAGGATAACGCCAACGGAGCCCCTACGGACAAGATCATTTGAAGCGAAGACAATTTAACGGGATCATAACCCGGGTGATTGAGAATTTGTATGATCTGGGCGGGAACCAGAACCATATGGGTTACCTGTTCTTGTTGAATGGCTTCCATGACAGCAACCGGATCAAATGCCTTGTGCAGAATGTACGTGCAACCAACAAACATCCACGGCATCAAATCGATCATGGCACCATTGAAGACAATGGAACCTGCATGCAGGACAACACTCTCTGGTGTCATGCGAAAGCTGGAGGCAAAAATGGTGCAGTAATGTGCACGGACATAATGGGTATGAATAATGCCCTTGGGCGCACCCGTCGTACCGCTGGTATACATGATGTTATAAATATCATCATCCGACACCCCGGCTTCAGGAGGCTCGTCATCAGATGCACCTGAAATCAGATTGGCATAAGTTTGATATCCAATTGATGCTTCATCACAGCCTACCAATACATAGCCGTCTGGCATTACGGTTTCCAATTCATCCTTGATAACATCAAGAATTTCCGTAAATCCTGACTCAGCAAACACCATGACGCTTTCGCAATCCATGATAACCGATTTCAACCCTGATGCTTGTAGTAGAGTACTGACAGGAACGATAATAATTCCGGTTTTTGCTGCCATCCAGTACAACGTCATAAGCTCCGTTGAATTTGACAGAGTTGCAAAGACCGCATCACCTTTTTTTAAGCCGCGTTTGATCAGTGCATTGCTCAGACGGTTAACTTCGGCATTGAAATCTCTATAGCCAAACCTGTCTTCACCACAGACAAAGGCCGGGTGATCAGGGCGATACTTTGAGTGACGTATCAAAAGCGATCCTATGTTCATGTACGCACCCCTTTACAAGAAATGAAATCAGGCTTTTGAAAGCGACTTGTTTGGGTCCACAAAAGGACGTTCAACGACGGTTGCCTGAAGTGGTCCTGACTTGGTTTCTACCGTAAACGTGGTTCCCAGTTCCGAATAGGCAATTGGCACCATAGCATAACCAATATTGATTTTCATGCGTGGTGTGTAAACAACGGATGTAACTTCGCCAATTCGGGTGCCATCATCAAAAACAGGCCAATCGTTTTCATTGTAAGGCAATTTTTCGCCTTCGATCTGAACTCCGACAAGCTTACGTTTGATACCGTCTTTTTTAACTTTTTCAAGGGCTGCCTTGCCAATGAAATCACGCCCTGTATCAAGCGCAACCATACGATCAAGACCGACTTCAAACGGGTTGGTATTTGTATCCATATCGACACTGTAATCCAAAATACCAGCCTCTATACGACGAATACGAGACGGTACAGCCGGGACAATGCCATGGGCTTTGCCCACTTCCATAACTGTATCCCAAACCGCTTCACCACGGGAAAGGTCACGAACATATATTTCATAACCACGTTCCGCGCTCCACCCGGTACGGGCAAGAATAACGGGCGAGCCAGCAATTTCCGTTTCTATAAATTCGTAATACTTGATGTCTTCTACTTGTGGGCCGAAAAGCTCCAGCGCCAGAGGGAAAGACTTGGGCCCCTGAAGCTGTAGGGTAGCCACTTCAGGCTCACGCACAATGACATCCAGACCGGAATTAACGGCAAGGGCCTTGCACCACATTAATATGTCACCATCAGCAGCAGACAGCCAGAATGTGTTCTCATCAAGACGCATCAATACAGGATCATTCAGGATACCGCCGTACTGGTCTGTCAGAATGACGTACTTGCATTGACCGACACGGCACTTGGTCATATCGCGCGGGGTTAGCATATCCATGAACTTGAAGCCGTCAGGTCCTGAAATTTCCGTGACGCGCTGACATGTCACATCCCATAAGGTTACATCATTTACCAGCTTCCAGAATTCTTCTTCCGGTGATGTATAACCTATTGGCAGGTAGGTTTTGTTGTAAACACTGAAGGCCTGTACACCGGCGCGCATGGTGGCGTCAAAAAATGGTGACTTGCGAATGCGCGGGCTGAGAGAAATGGACGTGGTCATAAGTGATACCCCTAATAGAAAGCACAGAAATATTTCACTGCGCATAATTCATGAATACAGATATATCAACTTATGATCGGGACCGCAAAACAAGGACACCCTCAAACACCAAAAGAAATTGATGTTCAAGGGTGTGAAATTGTTATGCTGGTTTATAGATTATTCAGCAGCACTACTGATTGCTTCGACAGCTTTAGGCGAGAAAGCACAGTAGATTTTGCTGACGAATTCGTCGTTCTTCCATTTGTATTGTGCACCCTTGGGAACAAATACGGCGTCACCAGCTTTGAAAACCTGGTCATCACCAGCGCCATCAGAAACGGTTGCAACACCTTCAACAATGATCATCAGATCAAAGTGATTAAATTCGAATGCAGGCCGTTCGAAAGGTTGGCTATGCCACATGCCAACTGTAAATTGCTCACTTGCATCCGTATAATAACTAAGGCCATGCTGTACAGGTACCGCACCGATTATCATGCTTGGGTCTACATTTTTATTTTCGACGACCGGATCATTAGCTTTCGGCGTAATGATGCCGAACTGCGCAGGGTTATCATGCGCTTTGGCATTTTCATTGCCGAAAATCACAAAGTGCTTTTTAACATATTCATTTTGAATCCAGCGACAAACAAGACCCTTTGGAATTATAAAGCTCTCACCGGCCGAAATCGTCGTTTTGCTGCCGTCTTCAAGCTCCATGATGATTGAGCCTTCAATAACATACATGAACTCTTCAACAGCGTATGGAGCCATTTTGCCTGTGAAAGGCGTGCAATCCCATACACCAGCCATAATGCCAATGTCCTCATCATTGTAGTAGAAATGCCCACGCTGTACCGGTGATGGCGTTTCCAGATCCGCCTCATCCATTGGCCCCCAATCTTCAAGCTCTACATCTGGGTCAAATCCGGTAATTTTATCAACGTTCATGTTGTAACTCCTGTTCATTAAAAAATTTCTGTACTCACTATAAATTATAAAATGGCATCAAGGAAAGCATCAGATACATCTAAATAGTGAGAAATATCATCTTCCGTGTGGGCAAATGATGCAGCCGGGCCAGCTGAGCTGATGGCTTCCCATACGCCACGGGTTGCCATAAACAACCTTTTAGCCTTGGTAAACTCTGGGGCCAGCGACGACGTAGCTTCTCGCGATGTACGGGGTTGCGATCTTGACATTACCCACCCTGAGCGCCCACCAACACGAGGAGCGCTCCAATCCAGTCCACGCTTATCAAACAAAACTTCAAGTCCATCTGCCAGTTGGGTGCCCAATAAGGCTGTGCGCTCGTAGTCTTCTTTACGCAGGCAATTTTGCAACGCAGCTTTGGCAACGGCCATGGCCAGAGCATTGGCATAGGTCGTACCGCCTGTCATTAATCCAGCCTCGTCTTTTCGGTCCCGATCCAGGTACTGCTCACAAAGTTTCCCAAGTTCATTTGTCATTCCATATGCACTGAAAGGAAAACCACTACCAAGACCTTTGCCCAGCACTTGAACATCCGGCTTGATAGACCATTCACTCACCAGACCACCATAGCCAAAAGCAAAGGTATGGGCTTCATCTATTACTAGCAACGTTCCCATATCATGGCATAACGTACGGGCAGCCTCCCAGAACCCGTCATCGGGCAGGACAATATTGCAGTTTGTCAACATGGGCTCAGCAATGACACAGGCTACATCACCGGGTGCCAGAGCGGCTTCAAGGGCCACCAGATCGTTGAACTGGATAATCCGGGCATGGGCGAGCGAGCCTTTGGCCAGGCCACGGCCTTCATGAACACACGCACCATCTTTTTCAATAATCAGGGTGTCATCAAGATGGCCATGGTATTTGCCTTCAAACATGACGATTTTTTCACGTCCCGTTGCAACACGAGCCATACGGAGAACCTCGGCATTTGAAGCCGATGCGGAACCTGTGAACTGCCAGAATGGTAATCCGCTGCGTTCAGCCAGCATTTCTGTTACATCGATGTCTTGTTCACCGGGAAGAAGAAAGATGCCACCTTTGGCTGCTTGCTCTGCAATTGCTTGAGTAATGGCAGGCGGTGCCATACCGAGGGCAGACGCCAGGTCAGACTGATTCATATCCAGATAACGAT
>JABJOR010000271.1 GCA_018664265.1 Rhodospirillales bacterium | reverse complement strand
CCTCGAATTCATACTTTAAAGGATACATTGAAGAGGATGGTGGGGCGACCATTCAAATGGACTTATATGTTGGCCATGAAATCACACATATGCAACTTGCTCGGTGGTTTCAATTGTGGGGGGCGGTAATGTTCACATTCGAGGATTATTGGTACGAAATGTCCGAGGATTATGGGGAACCGTCAGAGGATCATTGGTGCTAACTCTGATGCTAAATATTCGCCGTACTTCTAATAATCCTTCCTAACCAATTAGACCGCCAAAGAGTCGAGAAGTGGTGTTTCCAGAATACCGGACAGTGAGTTAAGGGGTGCTGAACGAGATCAGATCGGCAATAAATGAGGGCAAGTCGATCGAGTACGTGGCGAGTTTGGTGAGGGAGCGGAAGTTTCGGTGAGTGGCTGAAATGGTGGGCGTTTATTCTTGTTCCTTGATTAAATACCGAATATTGGGAGGTGAGTTTGCCAATTTATGATGATGAACTTACAGGAGACAAAGACCTTGATGAGGCTATCATCAAGCTTGCGCGGCTGGGTCCTGCTGGAATGGATTACTTAAAAGGTCTGACTTTTGAGTTAGAAGCTGAGGCATTTAAAGGTCTAATGGTGGAGCTAATGGCCTTGCCGGATCCCACAATGTCATTTCTGAATGAGAACTTTTATGACGAAGCTATAAACGGAGCATTGTGTTCTGATATCTTGAAGGAGAATTTTAACTGGAGCGGAAAATCTATTGATAATGGGCTTGCTAATGTTGATGTTTTCGCTGCTCAGATTACTTTAAAACCCAAGATCAACATGCTAGCCAAGTTATTGACAGGTAATAAAGGAAGAACCGTTCCACTAGAGGAAATAATAAGGCCCGGTGTATTGGTTCAATTCCAATCAAGTGGATTATCCAATGCTCGTTGGGCTAGACTTTTCCACAATGATGTAAGTGTGTTAGCGATTGAAAATCTCATAAACCAGTCGCCACTAGAGGTTGATGACGTCCTAAAAGATATGCCACAAGAAGCGGGGTTAAGTGCAAATGACTTTGATTTGCCAACTAATAAAGAGCTGGTAAATAAACTATTTGACACTTGGATGCCTTTTATTAAGAGTGAGAAAAATGGATATGGTTTAGTTTTCTTTCTTAAAGAGCCAGGCATTATTATTAAGATACCAACTTTTGCCCTTTTCAATGTGGCCGCTTATAAAGTTGCATCATAGATTGCTTGTAATTTAACGCTCTGACACTGCCAACGGCTCCTCAGGCCACGGCTCCAGCCCCCCCGTCTTGTCCGCCCTTGCCGACAACGCCGGGTTCATCACAATAATGTCCTGAAAAGGTATGTCCATCCCGCCTTCCTCAACTGGCCTAACTTTCACTGGTGTTGCCGGTGCCGCAATGACAGGAACTCCCTCGGTGCCAATAGGCATTGGTGCCAACCACAGGGGGGCGGCAAGGGCGAGTAGGATGGTCTTGTGTACGAGCATCTGTGAAGCATAGCTGGGTCGGGTAAATATAAGGTGAACTCCAGCCTGTATTGTGTAAGGGTTTCAGGTGAAAGTGGGCAATTTATCTATAGAATTGGGACACGATGAAATCAGATATTAAAGTCATGGATCGCTACATTAAGGTGGATGCGCCAAACATCGTTTGGATTGTTGATAGTATCCTAAATGTATCCGATCCAGTCCCTCATGTTCGTTTGATCCAAGCAGAAACCAGCAGACAGATCACCCTGTCGATCCCTGCGTTACGGGACAGTTCTATTTATAAGAAGGTGTAGGTTACTTGATGGAGAAGGTAACGTGCGCTTATACGAAATTAAGCGAAAACCATCCTAGGATATGTTGACTGAAAATGACTAGTGGGCCCTCATCATTTGGGAGACTTAAAAACAAAATTAAAACAGATTAGGATATTTTCCTAATGTTCCTTAGGTCAGTACCAATAAGGCGTTTGTTTTGCTGCTTTTGGGAAAAATTTATGTAGACGTTGAAAATAACCTATTCGTATTGATTTTGGGTATGCTTTATCCATCCCACGTACACAGTTGTATGGATTTTCATAACCTTTGAAACAAAAGATTAAGATACGCAGTACTTTAGCTTCTCCATGAGTGCGCATGGGTTGTGATTTGTAAATTGAAAGAGCCCTTGAAAATAAATTAATAGGAACAGCGTAATTCCCAGGTTTAAAAACAATCTGTTCATCATTGCACTTATTCAATAAAGTTTCCCAAAGAGTCTTTCCTTCAAAGCATTTTGGAAAGCGATTTTGGCTATAAAGAAAGTAGCCAATTGCAGTTAGTGCATCAGGATCATTTGGATCGCTAATTATAGCCCTTACTTTGGGAATAATGCTGCGATAAGCCTCAACCAAAACTGCTTCCGTGCCGCCGTCTCTTTTTGACCAGTTGGCATCGAATTTAGTATCAAACACCCGTTTAGTCTTGCTGATAAATGCTGAATAATTTTTATTAAGAAGGCTGGTCCGCAGTACGGGTTCTGCCGCCAAAAATCGTATGATTGGGTTTATACTAGCGTCAGAATATACAGAATCCGCCTCGTCAGAGGAAACCAAGGTCTCGAACCCTCTTCGCAAAAGATTTCGGTAGGGTTGGTGTGTAGCGTAGAATGTTTTTACGTCAATATTTAACTCATCGCTTAACCACTCATCTTTGGTAACATTTCCTGGATCAAAGTCTGTCATCCATGTTTTCTCTATTCTCGCAAATTCAATAAATGTTCCAGCACGTACATGCGCGGTAGCCACTTCAGTTAGGGCATTATTAAGAGGAAATTCTTGTGAAGTGCTAAGCCACATTTTAGCTGCATCAAGATGCCGTCCAATTTTTCCCAAAGCCCGGGCTTGCAAAATCAAGGCATCAACAAATAGAGGGCCAAATGCTTCACGGTTGATCTGATGCTGCACAATATCTTGATATTTCTGACTATGTGCTAAAAGGAGAAGTTCAAAATAATTAGAGAGCCCAGGAATAGATGAGTTTAACTCAATGCTATAATTGTAAAGATCGTGCCAGAATTGGGATGAGGATTTTTCTTGAAGGTTTCCTTCATTAGCTATTTCCACCAGAAGGCCTGCGACTACGGCTAAAGGGTGCATAGAAAAATTATTACTATCCTTCTTCGGCACTTCAAAAATAGCCTCAGTAGAGCCCATTGCCTCATTTAGAAAAGAAATTTTTTGTTGAATCGCAACTGGTGTACGCGAAGAAATAATCCTTGCGAAATCTTGATGTGTGGCTGTAACCAAAGCATTGCGATCACCATTCAGCCAAAAGACATAACGCCTCAGATCTCGTACTATCTCAACATATCTACCCTTTGGATGAGAGTTTAGATATAGTCGCATCGCTTGTTGTAAATTGGATAAAGCAAGTTCTAGTTTCGGGACTACAGTAGGTTTCTCAATCTCCAGGTATCGCTTGGGATTTTGGTGGAATGCTAGGGTGGGCACACGGAATGAATCAATTTTCGCCTTTGAAATGCGGACCTCCATGTAATCAGCAGTATCCTTCAACCAACCATAACGATCCCCTTCGATAGAGGCGAACTTTGCCTTTGCACTCTCGAAAAGCTCTTCGTAAAAATATATTACGCCATCAAGGTAGGCCGCCCAGGAGGCATAAGCCTCGTTATCGCGTAATGGCTGCAGTATCGTGTTGAAGCCATCTAAGAAGCTGTGCAGGTCAGATTTTTCAGTATTGCAAAGCTTCAGCAAATGATGACGCGCAACAATTAGCCTATCTGTTTCTGGTGTACTCCTTAATTCTTGGACGGCAGCTTCCATGAAAGCTAGACCGGATGGATAATCATTTGTTTCGCAGATTCCATAAGCGTAATGGTATTTTGCAACGCCCAGTGCTTTGTTTTCTGATGAAAGCAACTCCCGAACACGGGCGATGTAATCGGATCCGCCAAGATTCTTAATATATGTACGTTGATGACTGGAAACCTCTGGATAACCAGGAACCAAACCATATCTTTCCAATAGGGACCAAAGCATCAGTTTTCGGCTTGTTGCGTATGGGTTTAATGGATCAATTAGATTTGACCTATAACCTATCCCATCATTGGTGGCATTATTACGAACGACGCCGCTAGACGAAGCAGGTGTAGCTGCGAGGAAAATAATAAGAAATGGAAGAATCGCGTTTCTAATCATTCTTGGGCTCCTCCAGAAAGCATGAATACAATTTCCCCTTGGTAGCCAGGGGCCTGAAAAACGCTTTCAAACATCTTGTCATTTTGTTGCGTAT
>JABJOR010000270.1 GCA_018664265.1 Rhodospirillales bacterium | reverse complement strand
GGTTGTGAAGGTTATATCGCCAAGCCGATTTCTGTTCCGACATTCCTGGAAACCGTTGCAAATTTCCTGAGTTGATAGTTGTCGGCAGTACTTGCTGGCCTGTTCTATAAAATTCCGACATAAAAACACCGCCGATCACATGTGAACGGCGGTTGTTTTTTGTGCATTGTAGCGCACTATTTCAGGCGCTGTTCAGCTTATAAATTATTTGATTTTGGCTTCCTTGAAAAGCACATGCTTACGCACAACCGGATCATATTTCCGGAATTCAAATTTTTCGGTCGTATTGCGTGGGTTCTTTTTTGTTACGTAATAGAATCCCGTGTCGGCTGTGCTGACCAGTCTGATCAGGATGGTATTGCTTTTGGCCATCGTGCTTAATCCCGTACTTCGTCGATTGTAAAAAATATAGTGAATTGTTATTCAGGCGGCGAACCATACAGTGCGCGAGCCAAGTGTCAAGAGAAGGTTTTACTCAATTGCTTCTGCTGTTTCTGCTGTCAGGTCGAGAGCGCGATAATATAGGGCGCTATCTTCAATGAGCATACGTGCTAAATCGAGATCCTTGGCTCCGGCATGCTTTTCTGGTGGGCAATTTGAACGCAGATCATTTCTTTCTGCCGTATTGTCTATGGCGACCTGACGCCAAAGACCAAGGGTATCAAGTGTATTTGATTGATCTTCCAGAGTTGCCAGCAGCTCTGGGGTCGCGGCCTGATTTATGCCACTGGTACAAATTGCCGGTAGCACCCCTAAACCGTGCAGGGCGTATCCCGACGGTGTCATAAATCGGGACCAGGTAATTATGAGCTCTCCATCGTTTGGCAGACGAATAACCGTCTGGACGGTTCCCTTGCCGTAAGAAACGGTCCCCATAACAACGGCTCGCTCGCCGTCTTGCAGGGCAGCAGCAACAATTTCGGAAGCAGAGGCCGACCCGCCATCGACAAGGACGACAACAGGCAATCCATGAGCCTTGTCATCGCCGCCAGCCTCATAGTGCTGTAGGCTGTCTATATGACGCCCTTTGGTGTCGAGAATATTTCCGTCCGTTAAAAATGCGTCAGCCATTTGAATGGATTGTTTTAGCAAGCCACCTGGATTCCCACGAAGATCAAGAACCACACCTTTAAGCCCCTGATTCTCTAACTGGAAAGCTTTATCCAGTTCCCGGATAACACTGTCAGCGGTGTCGTGATTAAAATTTTTGATCTTTAGATGTAATATACCATTGTTTAGCATGGCTGATACGGTCTTGGGTATGATGTGTTCTCGTTCAACTTCCAGATTTATAATACCTTCGTTTATACAGTTTACCGTGAGCTGGACGGTGCTGCCGATCGGCCCGCGAAGAGATTTGGCTGCGGCTGATGCGCGCAGTCCGGATACGGTATTTCCATTAATGATCAGAACTTCATCATCTTTATGCAACCCACTCATAGATGCAGGTGTTTCGGCTAGTATCTTGTTGATCAGTATTTTATTGTTTTCTTTGCGCAAATATACGCCGATTCCGCCAAAACCATCACGTTTAGCCCTGTTATTATCCGCTTCGGTGTTGCCTGCGTAACGAGAATAAATATCCAGTTTGCTAATCGCGCCATCAAAAATAACTTCGTAGAGTTCTTCTGCTGTCGCATCCATTAGGTCGGTTGAATGTTTTCTGCTTTCCGCAGTCAATTGAGCAGCTGTGAATGCCCATCCATCGATGTCATCAGTTTTGGGCGCAATATAAGTCGCTACGGGTTCTTTCAGACGTTTCAGGATAACCCGGTTGTCTGCTTTTTCAATCGAGATCGTTGTGTCCAGAGACGTAAGGCCTTTAAGTCCCTCAATAACATATTCGCCAGGGGTGATCTCATTGATATATTTATCAGTGATATTCCCAAAGCCAGCAGCAAATATTTCTTCTGCATCCCCACGAGGAAATGGATCGTTAGAAATGGATTGCGGATCGGGTATGCCAGAGCAGGCCGCTAAAAGCAGCAAGGCTGTTGTAAATAAACTATGTCGTAAGTCTCTAATTTTATTGATCATTTTTTATTGCGCCACTGTCTTAGTATCTTAATAAATACCCGTAAACACTGTGTATAGTCTACAAAAATAAAAATTTGCTGTTATTTCTTTACAGTTTTTTTCATGCCAGCTTTGCGTGCTCGTGCTTTATGCTGCTTCTTCTGGTGCTTGGAGTTGCGCTTTCCATTGCCTCGTTTTACAGCCCGATTTTTCCTTTCAGGCCCCGGTTCATGATCACTGAGTCGTAATATCATGCCGCCAGTCAGCGGAATGGCTTCAACCAATGTAACATTCAAATTTTGCCCAAGGGTGAATACTCTGCCATTTCTATCGCCACGAAGACATTGATGTACCTCATCATGGACATAATAATCATTGGGAAGAGAGCTGATTGGCATTAACCCTTCTGCGCCGGATTCGACTAATTTAATAAATAATCCAAATCGCGTTACACCATTGACGCGTCCGATAAATTCATCACCAATATTACCTGCCATAAACCCGGCGATAAAGCGGTCAACCGCATCACGTTCGGCTGTTGCAGCCCGCCTCTCGCACTGGGATAAGTGTGTTCCGACTTCCGTGAAGTCAAGGATATCAGAGTCGAGTCCGCCCTGACTTAACGCTTTATCCAGCCTCAGGCCCAAAATCAGGGCGCGGTGGACCAACAAATCTGAATAGCGCCTGATAGGGGAGGTGAAGTGGCTGTATTTGTGCAGGTTCAGACCAAAATGCCCAATATTGTCAGGGCTGTATTCTGCCTGGGACTGGCTCCGCAGGATAACTGTATTAATAATTTCTGATTGCGTGGTTCCAGCGACTCGTTCAAGAATTTTATTAAACTGCTGGGCACGGATAACCTGCCCCTTCGGAATGGAAATCTCCATGCTGTTGAGAAACTCTCGCAAGGCCTCCATTTTCTCCAGGCTGGGCTGGTTGTGGATGCGGTACATGCAGGGTTGTTTGAACTTTTCCAGAGTTTCTGCCGCCGCTACGTTGGCAGCAATCATGAACTCTTCAATCAGTTTATGAGAATCATGACGCTGGCGTACCGTAACGCCCTGAACGCTGCCGTCTTCAGCAATGATCACTTGGCGTTCAGGAAGGTCAAGTTCCAGCGCGCCTCGTTTGCTGCGCGCTTTGGCAAGGCATTTATAGGCACCATAGAGCGGAGAGATGGCCTTCTCAACCAGCATCTCCGTAGCGTCTTCAATGACACCATCGTGAGCGCCTTGAACCTGCTCATATGTTAAACGAGCATGAGAGCGCATCATGGCCCGACAGAAACGGTGACGAATAAGGTTACCCTCAGCATTTAGCCATAAGTGAGCTGCCATGCAGGGTCTGTCTTCTTTGGGAACCAGGGAACACCAGCCGTTAGATAATGCCTCTGGTAGCATGGGGACGACACGATCCGGGAAATAAACTGAATTGCCACGCTGGTAGGCATCTTTATCCAATGCGCTGTTGGGGCGCACGTACCAGGCTACATCGGCTATGGCAACAATGAGATGCCACCCACCATTGTTATCAGGGGTGGTATCAGGCTCGGCCCAAACCGCATCATCAAAATCCCTTGAATCGGCACCATCAATAGTTATCAGGGGGATGTTGCGTAAATCTTCG
>JABJOR010000269.1 GCA_018664265.1 Rhodospirillales bacterium | reverse complement strand
CACCACCATCATGTAGAGGGTATTGGGTCTTCGAAACTGTCAGACGAAGATTTTGATCCGACGGCCCATGTCCATACGGGTCATGAGCATGATAAGGAGCACAGCCACGATCATTCGAATGGCCATGAACATGAGCATAGTCACGACCACGAGCACAACCATGACCACGCCCATCACCCCTACCCCCATGCAGACCACCCGCTCGGTCCGCGTAGCATGTTGAAGAAGTAAATTTACTATGGGGAACCATCCTGCATATAACTACATCCAGGACCCACAGGTTATTTACGATAAGTCCTTCGCCACAGTGCGCGCGGAGGCCAACTTATCGCAATTGCCGGACACCCTGCATGACGTTGCTATCCGATTGATTCATTCCTGTGGCATGACCGATCTTCCAGACGATCTTGCCTGGGATGGAGATGTGGCGGGTGCTGGGCGTCAAGCACTTCAATCCGGTGCACCAATTCTGGTCGATGCCATGATGGTTCGTCACGGGATTATTGATCGTAACCTGCCTGCCAACAACAAGATCATCTGCACGCTGAATGATGATGGCGTTGCAGATACCGCCAAAGCGCAAGGCACCACGCGTTCCGCCATCAGTGTAGAACACTGGCAAGATCATCTGGCCGGAGCCGTGGTTTGTATCGGCAATGCACCGACAGCTTTATTTCGATTGTTGGAATTATTGTCTGAAGGTGCACCGAAACCAGCTGTCATTTTAGGCTTCCCTGTAGGTTTTGTTGGCGCCGCTGAATCCAAAGATGCGCTGATTGAAGATGCGCAAGATATTCCCTTCCTGACCGTGCGGGGCCGTCGTGGCGGCAGCGCCATTGCCGCAGCATCGGTCAATGCACTGGCATCGGGTCTATCATGACGAAACCATGGATCACCATTATCGGCATTGGCGAAGATGGGCTAGACGGCCTTGGCAAAACAGCGAGTGATGCACTTGATGCGGCAGACGTTTTCTTTGGCGGCGAACGGCACCTTGCCATGCTGGGCAAAGATAAACGCCCCCGTCTGACATGGGACAGCCCCTTGCTCAAAACCATCACCACAATTAAAAAATTTCAGGGCAAACAGGTTTGTGTTCTGGCCTCTGGTGATCCGATGACCTACGGAATTGGCGTTACTTTGACTCGTGAAATTGGGGCAGAACATTGCACCATCATTGCCCACCAGTCTGCTTTTTCTATGGCTTGCGCCCGGCTTGGATGGTCGCTGGCAAACGTTGATACTCTGACGCTACATGGCCGGCCCTTGGGGTTGATAAACCAGCATCTGCGCCCCAATGCCAAATTGCTGATCCTGAGCGCAGATGGAGACACACCGAAACAAGTGGCCCAGATGTTGAAGACTGGCGGGTATGGTGCCAGCCAGATGACTGTGTTCGAGCACATGGGTGGGCCAAAAGAAAAGCAGCACACCGGCACCGCGAAGACATGGCGGCGCAAAGTCAAAGATTTAAACACCATCGCCCTGCACTGCATTGCCGATCAATCGGCGCCCCGTCTGACTAAGCTTGCCGGATTGCCGGATGAGGTTTTCCAAAACGATGGCATGCTGACCAAGCATGAAGTACGCGCCGTGACGCTGGCTGCCCTGTCTCCTGCTCCCGGAGAAGTTTTATGGGACGTTGGCGCAGGAGCTGGCTCCATCGCGATTGAGTTTTTACGCGCAGAGCCAACTGCTCGCGCCATAGCGATTGAACAAAGTTCCAGTCGTATCGACATTATCCGTAACAATGCAGACTCTCTGGGTGTGCAAAACCTGCACATTGTTCAGGGCGGGGCTCCGGATGCTCTCAAGGGTTTGGACAAACCCACAGTTATTTTTATTGGTGGCGGCGTCAGCAATGCAAAAGTATTGCAGTCTTGCTGGCGCGCATTACCAACTGGCGGGCGGCTGATTGCCAATTCCGTCAGTATGGAGGGGGAAACTCAATTGTATAATTTCATGCTTCGCCATGGTGGGGAGCTATCACAGATATCCATTTCGAAAATGGGTGCCATGGGTGACCTGCATGCCTGGCGTGCCATGCGCGCCGTGACGCAATACAAAGGCGTCAAATCATGAGCGGTACGCTTTATGGAATTGGTGTTGGCCCGGGCGATCCTGACCTGATCACAATGAAGGCCTATAAAGCCTTGCAGTCCTCAAACGTTATCGCCTATCCGGCACCGGAAGTAGGCGACAGTCTGGCACGTAGTATTGCCGCCCCGCATATTCCAGACAGTTGTCGGGAAATTGTTGTTCGGATTCCGCTGGACCCAAAGCACTATGATGATCGAACAGCTTATGACAGAGCCGCCGTTGAAATTGCAGAGATTTTACGCAGTGGAGAAGATGTCTCGGTAATTTGTGAGGGCGACCCATTTTTCTATGGAAGCTTCATGTATCTGTTCAATCGCCTGTCAGAAGATTTCAACGTTGAAATTATTCCGGGCATTTCATCCTTGATGGCGTGTGCCGGGGCAAGCTTGACCCCGCTGGTTGCACGCAATGAAGTCTTATCCGTTCTGCCAGCCCCTATGGCGGAAGAAAAACTACGCGAGCAACTGTCACAAACAGACGCAGCCGCAATTATCAAACTTGGGCGTCATGCACCAAAGGTCTACGGCGTTTTGCGCGACCTTGGCTTGCTAGACCATGCCCATTACGTGGAACATGCCACGATGAAAAACCAACAGGTCCGACGCTTGCAAGACGTAGACCCGACAGAAGTACCGTATTTTGCCATGATACTGGTGCGTAAAGATGGAGTAGGCAAATGAACTTTCTGGTCTTGAGCGAGACAGGTCTCGCAACGGCAAAACGCCTGCAGGAAAAACTTGGTGGCGTCATATACGGTCGCCTGAAGAACGGGAACCATTCAGACGTGCGCGCTGTAGATAGCATCAGCGATGCCCTGCGTGATTTGTTTGCCAAAGGAGAACCCGTCGTTGCCTTATGTGCCGCTGGTATCGTCATTCGCCACCTTGTCCCTGTTTTAACAAGCAAATATACCGATGCTCCTGTTGTCTCCGTATCCGAAACCGGGTCAGCCATCGTGCCATTGATCGGTGGTCACCACGGTGCAAATGATCTGTCACGCCAGATTGGCGATATTCTTGAAGTAACACCGGCAATAACAACTGCCAGTGACAGCTTCTTTAAAGTTGCCCTGGATCATCCACCGATGGGCTGGAAACTTACCAACCCTGAAAACAATAAAAAATTTGTCGCCGCTTTGCGCGATGGTGCCTCTGTACAAATTGATGGTGATGCTGATTGGCTACGCGATAGCAATCTGCCCATCTCGGATGATGGCGAACTTAAGATCACAATTTCTGACACCATCATGACCGGGGATGATCAGCACCTGGTTTATCACCGCAAAAATTTAGCACTGGGTGTTGGCTGTGAGCGAAATGCTGAGGCTAGTGAGCTTATCAGCTTGATCACTGATACTCTGGATGCACAAAACCTTTCACCGTTTTCATTGGCTGGCCTCTTCTCCATTGATTTAAAGATGGACGAAAACGCTGTGCATGCAACAGCCGAACATTTCAACATCCCTGCCCGATTTTTTGACGTTGAAGCTTTGCAGGCTCAAGAATCCCGCCTTGCCAATCCATCTGATATTGTAAAAGCGGAAATTGGTGTGGCTGGTGTTTCGGAAGCCTCGGCCCTTGCCGCTGGTGGTGAATTGATTGTTGAAAAGCACAAAAGCAAACGTGCCACCTGCGCCATTACCCGCGCAGACAATATTATTGATCCCAAAGCACTAGGGACTGCTCGCGGCCATCTGGCTGTTGTTGGTATTGGTCCCGGACGCGCTGATTGGCGCACAGGTGCCGCAGAGAACGCTGTACGGCGTGCTGACGTGATTGTTGGTTATCATTTGTACCTCAACCTGATTGAAGACCTGATCATGGACAAAGAACAGCATGGTTATGATCTGGGTAAAGAAGAAGACCGGGTTCGCGCCGCCATTGATCTGGCCGCAACAGGCAAGAACGTAGCGCTTGTGTCCTCTGGCGATGCCGGGGTCTACGCTATGGGTGCCCTGGCCCATGAGTTACTTGATCGAGACGGTGCCCCAGCATCTTGGGATCGTATTACGTTGGAGCTGACACCGGGTGTATCTGCTATGCAGGCAGCCGCTTTACGTGTCGGGGCTCCACTGGGGCATGATTTCTGTGCAATCTCTCTATCCGATTTGTTGACCCCGCGTGAGGTTATCCTGCAGCGTGTGGAAGCGGCTGCCGCTGGTGATTTTG
>JABJOR010000268.1 GCA_018664265.1 Rhodospirillales bacterium | reverse complement strand
TCTTGTTCGGCTTCTGACATTTGATTGTTGAAGAACCTCAAGAACCCTCTGCTGAATTTGGCATTCACATGTCCTGGTGATATTGCAATGGCTTCAGAGTAATCGATGATGGCCTGGCTGGGCTGACCGTTTTGTTCATATGCCCAACCCCGTGCATAGAAAGCATTGGAAAACCCTTTTTGCAAATCAATGGCGTTGCTGAATTCCAGAATTGCCGATTCATAATTCTTGTTGGCAACATAAGCCCAGCCGCGACCAAAATAATAGGTCGCGTTTTCGGGCTGTAGATCTATTGCTTTACTGTATTGTTCGATCGCCTGATCTACGTGACCATCTCGGTCATACGATTGGGCTTTCCTAAAATGATCTTCAGCCTTCTTCCTGTCTTCTGCCGAGTTGGATTGTTCTACTGGTTCTTGGACAAGTTCGGGTTCAGGTTCTGGTTCTGAAATTGGCTCAGGCTCAGGCTCAGGCTCAGGCTCAGGAATTGGTTCAGGCTCTGGAACTGGTTCTGGTTCTGGTTCCGGAATTGACTCTGGTTCTGGAACGGGCTCAGGTTCTGGAATGGGCAAAGGTTCTGGTTTTGGTTCTGGCTCAACCTTGGCCTCTGGTTTATCTTCAGGTGCCTGTTCAGGTATTTCTTCCGGGGGCGCTTCTTGTTGAGCGGTTTCTTGCACTACAGGTTCAGGTGTTTCTACGATTTGCTGTGGAGCGGGTTTGTTACTACTCCACCAGACAAAGCCTGTGCCGCCAGCCAATATAAAAAACAACAGCAATAAAATGATAATACGTTTTGGGCCAGCGTCATTTTGCGCAGCCGATTGATCCAAGCGATCTGTGTGATCGGGCGTTTTGATCTGTTCAGCAGGTTGAGCTTTCCTGTCTGCTTCAGATTTTTTCAACGCTTCAAGAATAATCGACATAATAAATCCGGCTATGGCTTTGCATGAAGCACAGGAACGATAACATCCCCGATCGCTTCATCAATTAGAATAAGGGTAGAAGGCTCTATGCGTCCATTAATCTCAAGTTTATGTTTCTTCTTGAAAAGGGAGACCTCCATAAGCAATGCCTCATCATAAAGCGCCGGGTCTTCAACGGAAGCAGGCAGACTGAGGTTTGCTTTTATAAGACGCCTGCGTATCCAGGCTACATCCGTACCGGACATGCCGGGCTCCAGCACCCTGTTGTAAAATGGTGGCGGTTGCCATAGCAGCAAGATGCTGTCGGGTTGAACTGCCTGCAAAAATTCTTGAGAAACTTCAATGTTTCCGGCTGATGTTATCAGTGTCGCTGAACGATCCTTCATAGTTCGCACAACGACATGGCGTGCATCACCCTCGGGCGTTGTAAGGCCTATTATGAATGGTCGATTAAGGTCCAGAGCTTCACTCCAACTGCCGTTCCATGTAAGGCAGGCAAGACCAGTTTGGGGGGCTTCCTGACAGGAGTTTATTTTGGATGTCAGCCCTTTTGAAGAAATCCATAAATCAGTTAATGCGGAAAATGCAAACTCGTATGTGTTTGTTTCCCCAAGTGCAGGGAGTATGGAAACCACATCATCCTTTGGCTTTGCGGATTTATTTGTAACATTGGCAACTCGGTCAATAATGTTTGCCAGAAGTTTCCCATCGAATTTTGAATTTTGTGAACCAAGAAAAATTAAACCCGTGGCAATAATTCCAAGAACAATGAAGACCATCAGCAAAGAGGATGATTGTTGTTTCGGACTCTCTGACTCTTGAGGAGGTAGTCGTGGGGTGCCGAGAACTTCATATGCTGCACTGGTTGCAAGCTCGGCTGTTATTGTTTTTTGCTCCAAAGCATACGCACCCAACAAACACCGTTCGCAGATGCTGTTGATCAGGCGCGGAATGCCCCGTGCATGTTTGAAGATTTCATCAATTGCACCCGATGAGAATATATCATCCGAAAGGCCAATGATACTGCTGCGATGGAGGATGTAGTTTTTTGTTTCACCAACGGTCATTGGATCGAGATGATAGCGGGCTGATATACGTTGTGATAACTGCCGCAGTTTGAATTCATCAATGTGATCTTTTAATTCTGGTTGCCCGATCAAGATAATTTGTAACAGCTTGTTATGGGTGGTTTCCAGATTGGTGAGCAGGCGAACTTGTTCCAATAACTCGAAGCTCATGTTTTGGGCTTCATCTATAATTAAAACAGCGCGTTTGCCATCCGCATATAGATCCAGCAGAAACGTGTTTAATGCCCCGGTCAAATCTTTGATGCTTTGAGATATGTTTGATCTGTCCACGCCAAGCTCATCACAGATTGTCGCCAGAAGATCGGTCTCGGAGATTCTGGGGTTCAAACATAATGCGAGCTTTATATCGTCTCCCAATTGTTCTGCGAGGTAACGACACAGGGTTGTTTTGCCTGTGCCGACTTCTCCGGTTAACAGAACGAAACCACTGCCGCCCTCAACACCAAATACGAGATGCGCCATTGCCTCGGAATGGCGTTCGCTCATGTAGATGTATTTAGGGTCCGGGGTATTGGAAAAAGGGTTTTCTGCAATGCCGAAAAATTCACGATACATATGAGTGTGCGTCCAGCATATTCGCCTGATAGCAGGCTCGGGTTTTAGTCTTTAGAGTCTGATCAGGCGTTGGAGCCGATTGTAATCCTTAATAATTAGATTTTTGTGCTTACGTTCAATTACGCCGTCACGGGCCAGAGAACCAATAGCTTGTGCCACAATTTGTTTGTCAGACCCCACGAACGAAGCAAGCTCAGCGTGGTTGGGTACATTATTGATAATCCAGTTTCCGTCACCGCTGGTGTCGGGCTCTGCAATACGCATCAATTCATTATAAACTCGCTGGTGCGGGGAGAGGGAGCTCATGACCGTAACTCGAGAGTTCAAATCCCTGATTATACTTGTAAATCGGATAAGCAGGTTGAAGGCAACAATCGGGCTGTTGCGTAAAATTTCCTGAAAATCATCACGAGTGATTTCCGCCAAAACGGATGGCTCCAAAGCCGTCACTTGTGCCGAGCGAATCTTGTTGTCTATAGCAGACAGTTCGCCAAACATTTCGCCTGCGCCTAAATCAGCAAGGGAGACTTCAATGTCTGCGGTCAGATTGTCCATGACGCGTAGACGCCCAGAGATGATAAAGTATACGTTGTTGCCTGTATCATTGCGGTCAACAACAATATCTTCCTCTTTGTATTCCAGCCAGTTGCAGCGTTGCACCAAATTATCAACAACGTCATGAGGGACATCTTCAAAAAGATTGATGTTCTTTAGTGATTTTTCTGCTGCTGAGAATTCTGTTGGTTGATCTGACACTCTGTGCCCCTGTTTTTATTAATTACTTACTATATTAATTTTATATATCAAAACGTTGTGCTCATGCAATCATCGTATTATTGCGCAAAGATCAGCAATGTGTAAGTAATTTTTTTTGTTATATTTTGCGAATATATCAGTATGCGCGAAACTGAGAATAAATTTCCAGATTTCTCTGAACTGATTCTTCGTCCAAATCTTTGCGGGCGAGGGCTTCCGCAGATTTTATATCCCCTTTCACACCATAAAAGAAAGCCAGGTTTTGGCGCAATTGGGCGCTGTTTCTGGTCAGCCGGGGGACGCTGTTGAGGATGGCAATGGCGTCATCAAGATCACCGGACAGGGCCGCAGAAATTGCCATGTTGTTATAAATTGCCGGGTTATCCTGTGAAAGACCAAGGGCTTTCTCGTAGGCTTGTTTGGCCTGTGGGAATTCATCTACCAGATCATGGGCTATACCCAATATGGAATAAACTTCCCAATTTTGTGAATCGTTGGCGGCGGCAATATAAAGCCATTCTATGGCTTC
>JABJOR010000267.1 GCA_018664265.1 Rhodospirillales bacterium | reverse complement strand
CTTCTGCTTCCACACTTGGTAGTAACGTCTCACTGCTTAACACCCGTCTCGATTTCACGGAAAACTTCGTGAATACCCTCGAAGGCGGTTCTGCTAAGTTCACCCTCGCCAACCTCAACGAAGAAGGCGCGAACTTGCTGGCATTGCAGACACGTCAGGCTCTGGGTACCCAGGCTCTGTCGTTCGCCAGTCAGTCCGAACAGGGTATCTTGCAACTCTTCTAATAGAAGCGTTCTACAAGATAACTTATATAATGAAGGTCGCCGCTGCTTTTGCAGCGGCGGCTTTTTTTATGTGGTCATTATCGTTTTAACTATTCAGCAATCATGTCATAATATTCTTCATACAGCAGAACTCACTAACGAAAAAATGCCCATCAACACGAAGTAGAAGCCATATATTTATGACCGAAGCAGAGTCCCAAGCCGTCATTCATCCTGTTATATTGTCCGGCGGATTAGGAAAGCACTTGTGGCCTGTATCCAGAGCTATGTACCCTAAGCAATTTCAACGTTATGGGACAGACCATACACTCTTGCAAGAAACTGCTCTACGCGTAAACAACGCATCTTTTGCTCCTCCACTCATTATCAGTAATGAAGATCATCGTTTTATCGTTGCAGAACAATTAAATTCTATTGGCATAAATCCTGCAGGAATCATTCTTGAGCCTGAAAGTCGAAACACGGCCCCTGCCATTATCATAGCAGCCATAAAACAGTTTGAGGTTGCCCCCTCTTCTCTCATGCTGGTTATGCCATCAGACCATAACATTCCAGATCCACAAACATTTACCAAGGCTATCAGGGCCGAAGCCAAAACAGCTCAAGCTGGAAAAATTGTATGTTTTTCCATAAAACCAACGTCGCCAAATTCAACTTATGGCTATATGAAAACAATAAACCAAAAGTCCATTAACATTGAGAGCTTTATAGAAAAACCGGATCAAGAGACGGCTAAATCACTCATTGATAAAGGATATCAATGGAATAGCGGAATATATTTACTTTCTCCCAAAACATTACTAAATGAAATTATAAATCTTGCACCAGATCTTCATGATCAATGTAAAAATGCATATGAAAACAAAGTAAACGATTTGGATTTTATTCGATTGGATACAAAGGCGTTCACAGCCATAGTTCCCGCATCTTTCGATAAATTAATTATGGAAAACACAACTAATGCAGCCATGCTTCCATTGAACACTGGCTGGCAGGATGTGCAAACCTGGGAATCCTTATTACATAGTGAGACAGGAAAAAAAGCGAATGACAAAGATGGAAATATCCTTGATGGTGATGTCATCGCACTCGACACCAGCAACTCCCTTATCCGTTCTGAAGGTATATTAACTGCGACAATAGGCATCGATAACCTGGCTATTATTGTTAACGATGATGCAATTCTTATCAGTGATATCAACCGGGTTAATGAGGTCGACAAGTTTATTGAGCTGATTGATGATCATGGTGGCGAACAACACTTGCATCACAGAACTGTTTACAGACCATGGGGCAGTTTCACCTCAATCCTTGCTGCTCCTGGTTTCCAAGTAAAAGAATTAACCGTTAAACCAGGGGCAATATTAAGTCTGCAAAAACACTTTCATCGAGCGGAGCATTGGGTCGTTGTCGAAGGGACTGCTGAGGTTACACGCGATAATGACATTTTTCTCCTCCATGAAAATCAATCAACTTATATCCCGCTTGGAACGATACATCGTCTCTGTAACCCAGGAAAAATTCCCTTGCGGGTTATAGAAGTACAATCAGGCTCCTATTTGGGTGAAGATGATATTGTTCGTATTGATGACACTTATGGGCGACAATGATAGATTCAAAACAAACTTGAGAGTAACGGAAATAAAGTATGTCAGATAAAATAGCTTTAATAACAGGTGTTACAGGTCAAGATGGCGCGTACCTTGCTGAGCTTCTACTCGAGAAGGGATATATCGTCCATGGTGTTAAGAGGCGCTCTTCTTCATTTAACTCTGCCCGCATAGATCATTTGTATCAAGATCCACATCAAGAAGAAGTTCGCTTCTTTATGCACTATGGCGACATGATCGATTCAACGAACCTGATTCGCATTATTCAAGAAGTGCAACCAGACGAAATATACAATCTGGCAGCTCAAAGCCACGTACAAGTCAGCTTTGATACACCAGAATACACTGCCAATGCTGATGCAATGGGTGCATTACGCATTCTTGAAGCTATTAGAATTCTTGGCATGGCGAAAACATGTAAATTTTATCAAGCTTCAACATCTGAATTATACGGTAAAGTACACGAAACGCCTCAATCCGAAACAACACCATTTTATCCACGTAGCCCATACGCTGCAGCCAAGCTTTACGCCTACTGGATTACGGTGAACTACCGTGAGGCCTATGGCATTCATTCATCTAATGGTATCTTGTTCAATCATGAAAGTCCGATCCGTGGTGAAACTTTTGTTACACGTAAAATCACCCGTTCAGTAGCAGCCATGACACTTGGTGGCAGAAACAAACTTTACCTGGGGAATCTGGATGCCAAACGTGACTGGGGCCAT
>JABJOR010000266.1 GCA_018664265.1 Rhodospirillales bacterium | reverse complement strand
GGCTTGCAAGCAATAGCTCAATCCATATCCAGCCTGTATGTGATAACAAAGACAACATCACTGTTTCAACGCTCGGAATCATACGGATCATGGCAAGGCTGAATAAGGGAATAGTAAATGCCGCAGCAAAAATCACATCATGGCGCAGGCTTGCAATTTCCTGAACACGCGCCTCACGTTCATGATCTTCGCCTGAAGCATCCTGCTCCAAGTCCACGGTTCCATAACCAGCATCGACAATTGCTGATTTGATATCTGCTCCTGTGATTGTATTTGTCAGAAAGTTTATCCTGGTGCGCTGTGTTGCCAGATTGACAGAAACCTCAATAATGCCTGGCAATTTTTCAATAGCGCGTTCTACCCGTTTGACACAGGACACGCAGGTCATCCCGGAAACACCAAACTCAAGCTGTTCCGATTGGGGCTCGAACCCTACCTCTTCAATGACTTTAAATATATCAGCAGCATTTGTTACTGTTGGATCAATGTCCAGGCTGGCACGTCGTGTGGTCAGATTAACGGAGCTTTCCAAAACACCACGTGTCGCGCCGAGGGCACGTTCAATCCGGCCAGAGCAATTGGCACAGCTCATACCTTCAATCGAGATTGTCAAATGCATGGTCATGAAAAATTCTTTCTGCTGTCAGGTCTTGTACTTTAGAACACCCATCAACTCTTCGACGATCTGATCCACATCACCGCG
The DNA here is from genome assembly GCA_018664265.1 of Rhodospirillales bacterium. Taxonomy (GTDB): domain Bacteria; phylum Pseudomonadota; class Alphaproteobacteria; order Rhodospirillales; family Casp-alpha2; genus JABJOR01. Next base: position 2,450 of record JABJOR010000266.1, on the reverse strand, counting down.
TGAAGCCGCCGTCGTTACATGAGATTTCAGATGTGCTCTCAAGATTACATCACCGGTTTTGGCAAGCGCGCCTTCAATAGCCTTGATTTGCTTAAGCACATCTACGCAATAGACCCCATCATCATCGAGCATACGGAGGATACCCTTGACGTGCCCTTCAATGGATAACAGACGACGGCGAGCATCCGGACGGGCTTCTGTATCAAGTGTTAGAGCATTGCAGTCTTTATGGTCAGCCATCACAGCGCCTTTGCCTCGTAACCTTCCTCAACAACGGCAGCCACCAGTGCCTGCACATCTGCTGTTCCGTTTACAACGGCCAGATTGCGATCTTTGTTTACCTCGACCACATTTTCCACACCGGGTACGCCTGCCAATGCCTTTTCGACTGCGCCTGTGCAATGTCCGCAGGTCATGCCTTTAACTTCTATTTTAATTTCCATGGTGTTGCTCCTTTATACTTATACCCACCCCATAGGGGGAGGGGGGTATATAATCACATATAATATCTCTAGATGTCAATATTTACATCATTCGGAGAGTATTCGTTTACGTTCTTCATAATCCTCTTTCTCGATTTCACCGCGCGCAAACCGTTCGTTCAGTATATCCATGGCCGTTCTTTCGTTTGTCAGGTTAGTCTTAATGGCTGAATTACCGTTGATCCAACGCACTGCGAAAGCGATAACAAAAAGAAGGCCGCCAAACAATAGGATCATCATCAAGGAGCCAAAGAGCATATGCCCCCATCCCATATCCTCACCATGATGTGACATCATGCCAAAACCATCTGCATAGGCTTGTAGAGCGAAGAGTGGTATCAGAGCCAAAACACTGGCAGAGACCGTAAGAATTCGAGAGAAATATTTATTCATCGTGCTATCCTTTTTTAGATAAGGGTCAGGCCTTGCTGGCTGACAATCCATCCGTAGAGTTGTTGGTTATAATTTGTTTGATCCGGTCAAAAGCCTTTGCTTCTATCTGGCGCACTCGCTCACGGGTTATGCCATAATGTGCTCCTAATTGTTCCAAAGTTGGTCGTTCAGAATTTAAACGGCGCGCAGTGAAAATATGGCGATCCCGTTCTGGTAGCTCGCCAATTGCACATGCAAGCATTCGGCTTCTCAAATCATGCTCTTCACAATCCCCAAGGTGCATTTCCTGCGACAGGTTTTCATCGACCAATAGTCCCTGAAAATCATCTGCATTCTCTTCTGAGGCTATAGGGACATTGAGGGAAAAATCACGTGCTGAAAGGCGGTGATTTATATTTATCACATCATTTACTGGTACGTTTGTAACAACCGAAAGGCGCTCAGCATCTTCGTATGAGAGATCATCATTGTCGATAATATTGAGTTGCGCCTTAAGGCGCCGAAGACTGAAAAACAACTTCTTTTGTGACCCTGCAGTTCCCACCTTGACCATAGACCATGAGTGGCGAATGTGGTCGAAGATTGCAGATTTTATCCACCACATGGCATAGGTGGATAACCTGAACTTACGATCCGGATCAAATTTGCGAATTGCTTTCATCAGACCAATATTGCCCTCGGATATTAAATCGGTCACAGGAATGTTGCTGCTCCTGTACTTCATTGCAATTTTGGCAACCAGTTTAAGGTGGGAGGTAGCAAGCTTATGTGCTGCATTGGCATCACCGTAGTCACGCCAGCGGTAAGCCAGCTTTTGCTCCTCTTCTTTTTCCAAACATGGAAATTCAGAAACTTCACGGAGATAACGTGATAAACCACCATCTGTTGATGTCATCAATAACTTGTTAACCATCATCATTCTTTACCCTCATTAAAAATTTTGCGTGGCCTAAATTAATGGGCCGCAGTTTTCATAATGAGAGAATTTCAACAGAGATTTGTTTCCAGAGTTTGTCAATAAACCATGAAAATTGTTACAAATTGTATCTGGTACACGGCATTGTAAATTATGTTTTGGCTCCTTTGGGAGAACAGCAACCTAATTGCATTGCACAAAATTATGCCCGCTTAGCTCTCTGTAACCGGAAATCAAAAACTGCCATCCTCAGATTTGAGCTTTTGGTTTCCGCTTTTCGAACAGAACCAGCCATAATCATGAGTCACAGAAGCATCTTATGTGCCACCCGACTGTGAATTGACACATAAAGCACGAATACCGACCACCGATTTCTGCGGATAATTATTAATCGTGACACATAAAATGCGAACAGAATGACACATTAAACGCGAATAACATCTTAATGATAAATCTAGCGGCTTTACAAGTCTGCTTTCCCTTCAGTAACAGACATTTATTGAGGCACATGATTTAGGCAGCTAATAGCCAATAGGACTAGACCGCTCACGCGGTAATGAGAGTTAACCGTTTCATCGAATTTCCCCCGTGCCATTGTGCCTGTCTGTAGACTCTTGAGGTTTACCTCAACTTACAGACAGGAGTTTATCATGACAGAT
>JABJOR010000265.1 GCA_018664265.1 Rhodospirillales bacterium | reverse complement strand
GGATATATGAGTACTGAAACAAACGACCATACAATTGGATGCTCAACAGATTTGGAAAATGAAAGCCGCAGAGATTTTCTTAAACAGAGTGCGGGTTTAACATTTTGTTTTGCTTTGGGTGGATTATTGGGATGTGAAAAAGCAGAGGATATTGAGCAAGGCCTTGCCGTGTCGAATAAGGATTATTCAGCCAATGTCTGGGTGAACATTTCGGCAGACGGTAAAATAAGAATATATTCTGCGGCAGATGAAATGGGTCAGGGATCAATGACCGCGTTACCATTGATTTTCGCCGAAGAATTAGATGCAGCCTGGGAAGATGTTGAAATAGAATTCTCGCCGGTGAATGATGAAATATATGGCAACCCTAAATTCATGGGTGCCATATACACCGCGTCGAGTATGTCTGTCACAGGTTATTATGACAAACTGAGAATCTACGGTGCCCAGGCCAGACGCGTTCTATTGGATAACGTTGCTGAAAAATGGCAAGTGCCTGTAAGTGAACTAGCTACCGAACCCAGTTTAGTTATCCATAAAAAGAGTGGTCAGTCTATTAGTTACGGTGATATTGCAAGCTTTGCAAGTGTTCCTGAAAAACAGCCTGAAATTACTCCGCACGATTTAAAATCACCATCCGAATTTCGTTTGATTGGACACTCCGTGCCGAGACGTGATGTAGCTGACAAAGTACTAGGAACCTCGCCCTATTCCATTAACGAAGATCCCCCAGGACTGGTATATGGCGTTGCTGTTCGCAGCCCGGTTATGGGAGCGAAAGTCGTCAAGGTCGATGATGTCGCTGCACGCGAGGTTAAAGGAGTAAAGGATGTGTTTGTACGCGAAAACAGTGTCGTAGTGATAGCGGACAACTACCACAGCGCTGTGCAGGGTCGCGTCAAATTAAAAATAGAATGGTCGCGAGTAGGTGATGTCAATGACTTTGACAGTGACAAAGCCATGCAAGAGCATATGGCATTGGCCAACAAGCTTGATCATGAAGGCTACGTCTGGAATCAGCATGGTGACGTGCATTCTGAATTAAACAAAAGTGACAAAGTGATAACAAGGGAATATCAGTCTGATTATGTTTATCACGCACAGATGGAAGTATTGAATGCAACTGTATGGGTTAAAGAAGGAGGTACACAAGTTGAAGCATGGGTCGGTACACAGGCGCCTTCGGTAACTTTACGCGCTGTCGCGAGAGCCACGGGAATACCAATTGAGAATATTACGGTACACCGATCAATGCTGGGAGGTGGATTTGGTCGACGTTCAGTGTATGAAATGGATTTTGTTGATGATGCTGCGTGGTTATCTCGGCAACTGGAAAAACCCGTTAAAATTATCTGGACCCGAGAGGATGACCTGGCCGCAGGCTGGTTTAAGCCAATGTCTGCACATTTGTTACGTGCCACAATTAATTCTGAAACAAGAGTATCGGCCTGGCACCATCGGGTTGCGGTGCAGGAACCACTGGCCACCGCCGAGACTATTATTTACGAAGCAATTGATCGTCGACCTGTGGTTTCGATGGCTGGTACAGAGCATCATATCTATGATTTTCCGAAGCAACTGGCTGAACATATGGAAACAAGGCCCGGTATCCGCACTTACTCAGTGTTGGGTGTTGGCTGGACGCCGAATAAATTCGCAGTCGAGGGTTTTATGAATGAGCTTGCGAATGAGCAGGGTGTAGACCCGGTAAAATTTCGCTTACAGCATCTACAACATTCGGCACGTGGGCAGGAGGTCTTGAACACAGTTGCTGAAATGGCAGATTGGGGCAAGGCGCGAGCAAAGGGTAGAGAAGTGGGCGTCGCTTTCGCTGAATACCACGGTACCCTGATTGCGGGTGCAGCGGAAATATCAATAACTGATTATCAGATCAAAGTACATGAGTTCTGGGTTGCAGTTGATCCTGGCGTTGTTGTGCAGCCGGATAATACCCGTGATCAAATCATTGGCTCTGTTGTCTTTGGGCTGGGTAATGCTTTAACAGAACGAATTACTTTTAAAAATGGTCTCGTGCAGCAATCGAATTATCATGACTATGTTATACCCGGAATATCCGATGTGCCCAACATTCATGTAGAAACATTGGCGAATGGCGATACGCCAACAGGTGTTGGCCAGACAGGAGCAGTGCTGGTGGCGCCTGCAATTGCCTGTGCCTTCAATCGATTAACAGGAAAGCACCTGCGACATATGCCGTTCATAACTGAGCGTGTTCAGTCAGCACTTGCATCATAACTTGGGTTGACCAATTTGATTCGGAGAATTGAACAGACTAATGGAATCCAAAGTGAATTAATTATCAAGCTACAGCGAAACCAATATGATAAATTTAAAAATCAATGGAAAAGAACATAACCTGGATGTCGAAGCGGATGTACCTCTTGTTTGGGTCTTACGAGACTATCTAGGATTAAATGCAGTTAAATTTGGATGTGGAATTGCGGTTTGCGGTGCATGCACTGTCCATGTTGACAACAAACCAGTTAGATCCTGT
>JABJOR010000264.1 GCA_018664265.1 Rhodospirillales bacterium | reverse complement strand
CATGGCAGGAATTCAGGATAGCGCTTTACGTCGGCAACCAGGTCATACATTTGTTCCGGAGTGTAAGGTAGTTTGTGCTGTTCCGCATGCTTTGGCATGTTTTACTTTAGCCTTGTTTTTGGTTTCGTAATTTTTGTAATTCCGCAAAGTCATCATCGGCATGGTACGATGATCGGGTCAACGGTGTCGAGGCCACCAGTGCAAATCCCTTATCTAAGCCGATCGTTTTGTACTCTTCAAATTCTTCCGGTGTTACAAAACGATCAATGGCAACATGTTTTCGGGTTGGTTGCAGGTACTGTCCTATAGTCAGAAAATCCACATCAGCCGCAATCAGATCATCCATCAAAGGGAAAATTTCGTCCTTTGTCTCGCCCAGACCGACCATGATTCCGGACTTGGTGAAAATGGTTGGGTCCAACTGCTTGGCGCGTCTTAGCAAACTTAGGGAATGTTCATAGCGTGCGCCGGGTCGGATTTCAGGATAAATCCGGGAAACGGTTTCCATATTGTGGTTAAAAACATCCGGTTTTGCAGCAATTACGATTTCAAGCGCGCCTTCCTTACCACGAAAATCAGGTGTCAGGACCTCAATCGTAGTTCGAGGAGCCAAATCTCGAACCTTTTCAATACATTTTGCAAACTGTAAAGCACCGCCATCGGGCAGATCATCGCGATCAACAGACGTAATGACAATGTGTTTCAGGCCGAGCTTTGCAGCAGTGAGTGCCGTGTTTTCCGGCTCCATCGGATCGATAAAGCCGCCGGGTTTTCCCGTGGTTACATTACAAAAAGCACAGGCACGGGTGCAGATTTCGCCCAGTATCATCACCGATGCGTGTTTTCTGGACCAGCATTCGCCGATATTCGGACAAGCAGCTTCTTCGCAGACTGTGTGTAGCTTATGCTCACCAATCAGCTTACGGGTTTCCCCGTATTCACGCGATGTGGGGGCCTTGACCCTGATCCATGGCGGTTTGCGCGGTGATGGGTTATCAGGCTTGTTGGCCTTTTCAGGGTGGCGAAGCTTGGTTGTGTTATTCATAGTCATCATTGTCTCATATGGGGATGCCAGAGATTAACTCAACACTGAGGGATAATAAACCTTCAATCAGACGGGCCAGACATAGTTGGTTTAGTGGCTTGAACCGTGACGTTTGATATGGTCGAGGTAGATTTCCTTAAGTTCATCTTCGCCCAGTAAATTGCCGTCTTCATCACGATACGACAATGTACTTTCAACAGGTTTGCCTTGCCATTTTTCTTCCAGCTTCTTGCGTTCCGGAGATTGTTTAAAATCTCTGATAAAGGCGTTGATGGCTGCCAATAAGTTGTAGGAGCTTGAATGAGCGGAAACAGCGGCACTGTAGTAGTACGGTGCGGGTGCAAGATTGCCCGGTAGTATTTCAATTTTCCCATGCCATGGGCTTACCGGATTTGTACAAGCCCAGTGATAAATCGGCAGATCAACGGCAAATGCATTAACAATACCATCGGCAAGGCAGTCATGAATGCGTGATTGGTCTGAATAGGCTATCAGGTTTGCCAGTTTGATTCTCCCGCCGGGAACATTTTCATTGGCATTCCATCGGACACCTGCATTTTCCAGAACAGTAAACGCCCCAGGATCATTGATGATCCCCAAAACTTTACCATCGAGATCATTCAGACTGTTGATCGTGTTATCTCCGACTTTCCGGCACAGAACAAAATCCAGATACGTATAGGTTTCTGAATAGGCAACGCCGCTATAAGAAGGATCAGGCGGCAAAGCGCTGATGATAACATCGGCTTCCTGTTCGCCATGCTTACGCCCGACACTGAGAACTTCGGTTAAGGCATCCCAGGGATATTCTACGAACTCACACTGAACCCCCAGAGATTTTGCCAGGGCTTGTGCATACTCGCTATCAAGCCCCTGTAATGGTTCGTGGTCTTTCAGGCGAAATGACAGTCCCACAAATGAAGGCTCAATAGCTACACGCAGAATACCTCTGGATTTTATGCGCTCCAGACGGTCGAAGCTCGCATCAGCATGTATCATATTGTTTGATAGGAATTGTTGCATACCGGACATGCGTTCATTTGCTTTCATGCACAGAACGCCAGTCAAATCATAAAGCTCTTTGTTTGCCCACTGGATTTTTTCAAGTCCGCGATTTGAAACGGTTTGATTTCCTTCAAGAATTTCAAAAACAACCTGATTGTTATCTTCAATTTCATGCAGGTGATCATCAACATTGTGAAGGAACCCTCCCAATTGCTCCATGGACTCACCAATGAAATCATTCAAATGCGTCAGCGATGTATCGCATTCTGTCGTTGCATCCATGAGAGATTGTGTCAGGTGCCTGAAATCCAACTGTTTGGTTGCCTGCTCTACATGCGAAAGCGTTGTATGGGCCAGTGCGCGAACTTCCTCGGCAACAACAGCAAATCCCAACCCGGCGTCACCGGCGCGTCCGGCTTCAATGGTCGCATTGTAGTAAAGCATCTTGATAGCATTACCAATCTGGGAAATCGATTTTAGAACCTCTTCTGCTGTTGCGCTTTTTTCCCCCAATTCTGTATTTACGGATTCCAGTGTCTTTGAGACCTTGTCGACAACCGTGACAATTTCTTCCTTTGACTGGTCTTGCATGGTTTTTGACGCTGCAGTGCTGCCATCTACATCATTTCGGGTTACATCCAGGACTTGGCGAAGATTGATAGAGCGCTGATCTATTTCTGTTGCAAACTGGCCTTGAAGAGTTCCTGCAGCTTCTGCATGACGTTGCAAATGGTTGATCTGCTGGGCAGATTTACGGGTGTATTCTGTTATTTTCAGCAATTCAACCTGCATGTTTTGCTGATCGAGAAGAGCCTGTGCCATGGCGCGCAGAGATGCAGCTTCTGGACCTTGAAATTCGGGTACTCCAGGCTTCTTGCCATCTTTTAACTGCGTTAGAAAAATATCGACATCTTGACTTGAATTCGTTACAGAGCGGTTATTTTCGCTCTCGGTATCACCGCTCATTTTATTACATTGCCCCGTTATTACAGCATTCCAGCTTCAAACATTCCCCGAATTTTTATATTTTTTTCACTATAGATTACGGATAACAAGTTTGTAACGAAAAAAAGCGACGATGTACGATGTTTTCGCGACATCTTCCCGATTCGGCTCTTAATTAAAATTGGTCTAGAAAGTTACAATGGTACTTCGTAAGTAATAAAGGGGCTTTCATCAGAAATACGCTCGTAAAGAGTACGGGCATTATTATTGTTCTTATCTGTAATCCAGAATAATTTCATGCAGTTCATTTCCTCGGCATGATCCTTGATCATAGTTGGTGCAAAATTAGAGCTTAGTTAAATATGAATAGCCCTACCATAAGCATCCAAAACAGACTCGTGCATCATTTCTGACAGGGTTGGGTGCGGGAAGACTGTGTGCATGAGGTCTTCTTCAGTGGTTTCCAGTCCCATGGCGACGACGAAGCCCTGGATCAGTTCTGTGACTTCCGCGCCAATCATGTGTGCGCCCAGCAATTCACCGGTTTTGGCATCAAAGATGGTTTTGACCAGTCCGTCTGCTTCGCCCAGTGCCACGGCCTTGCCATTGCCCATGAACGGGAAGCGCCCGATTTTGACGTCGATCCCTGCTTTCTTGGCGGCGTCTTCGTTGAGGCCGACGCTGGCGATTTGCGGGTGGCAATAGGTGCAGCCCGGTATCTTGGCCTTAT
>JABJOR010000263.1 GCA_018664265.1 Rhodospirillales bacterium | reverse complement strand
GATTTCTTTGGAACCGATTTGATCCTTTCTTTTCTTGTTGTTTTTTGCTTTAACCTCAAGCGGATGGTTGGGTCGTAAACCATAACCAATGTCTGCATTACCCAAACGGAAATTGACATGTTTTTCGACAAAGTCTTTATTTACATTGCCAGACTGGATAATGTAATTGGCTATGTAGTTAAGGATTGCCAGGTCAGTCTGCGGTTCGAACACAACATCAAGATCAGCCAATTCAAAACAACGATGTTTAAAGGTGGACAAGACCGCAACTTTGACATCATCTCCGGTTAATCTTCTGTCCGTCAGCCTTGACCAGAGAATCGGGTGCATCTCTGCCATATTCGATCCCCAAAGTACAAAGGCATCAGCGTGTTCGAGATCATCATATACTCCCATCGGTTCATCCGAGCCAAAGGTACGTACGAAACCAGCAACAGCCGAGGCCATGCAGTGACGTGCATTAGGATCTATGTTGTTACTACGAAAACCTGCCTTATAAAGTTTGGAGGCAGCATAGCCCTCCCACACTGTCCATTGGCCTGATCCGAACATGCCCACACTTGAAGTCAGTTCATTGGCAGCCTTACCCTTGTTCTTCGCCATATCCTTTGTAAGTGCGCCTTTCCATTTTTCCGCCATCACATCGAAGGCTTTATCCCAGGAGACAGGTGTAAATTCGCCTTCCTTATCGTATTCACCATCGGTCATACGCAACAAAGGTGTAGTAAGGCGATCTTTGCCATACATGATTTTGGAGAGAAAGTAGCCCTTGATACAATTCAGACCCCGGTTCACCGGTGCATCGGGATCTCCCTGGGTCGCAACTATTTTTCCACCCTTGGTACCCACAAGTACACTACAACCAGTACCACAAAAACGGCATGGGGCTTTGTCCCAGCGTATCTGATCATTTGATTTCGCAAATGCATTGTCTATGCCGGGGATTGTGACTCCGGCGGCAGCTGCTGTTGCAGCAATTGCATTTGATTTTACAAAATCGCGTCGTGTTAATTTCATGATGCCATCTCCCACTCATTAGCTGCTATTTGATCAAAGTATTGGTAAACCATAGATGCTGTAATTACATGGTCTAGTGTCTGAAACTTATGAAGTAAATCTCCTGTTTGTTGCTGGTCCTCTTTTTCGATAGTCACAACTAAACGGCCGTTATCGGTAACGGCGTGAACCTCAACGCCATCCTCTTCTTCCAGCTGTTTTTGCACAGCCTTTATATGCCTAGGCTGAGCAAATACCAGAACACCACACACATTAATTGTGTTCATAATCATAATCCTCTTGAGTATTTTCCTTAGAAATCTTGATTGAATCGACAGGGCAGGTAACGACACAAAAACCGCATCCTGTACATGATTTTTGATTTATTTCAGGTTGACTGACACCGCCAACCTGGTATTGAAATGTTATTGCATCTTCATCACAGCTGTCAGCGCAGGAACGGCACATCACACCATGAAGTGATATGCATTCATTGCTTATATCTGCCTTTAAACCCCACGGGCTCTGCCCAACGCTGATTATGGAAAGTGCTTTTGCATCACAGGCAGCAACGCAATCCTGGCAAAAACTACAACCGCCAAGATCAAAATTTATAACGGGATAAGCGTCTTCGGCTTTGACAATAATATTTTCCGGGCACTTCTCGACACACTCGTTACAACGTGTACAGGTATCGAGAAAAGCAAATTCCGCAACTGCCCAGGGTGGACGAATAGCCACGGGTTTTTCGCTGAAATCGCCACGCAAAAACTGTCGGCGATTAATTATTTTCGTATCTGTAGATTGCATTAATTTTTAGCCTTTTGTCAAAATACGCCCTAAGCAGCTCACAATTCATAGCCAAATTGAGAAGCTATAAATATGGTAGTTTCATTTCATATTGTTGTTGTTGACATATGTCAATTATTCGAAAAACAGCTATTAATAGTCAGACATTTATGACTCATATCCGCGCTGAACCACACAGATAAGTACAGTTCCAAATGAACTACAAGTCACTGGATCAGAGGTTCAGGTTGATATGTTTTGCGTTATTGGAAATAACTGATCATTGCCCTGAGTGCTGTCCGCCAAATTACAGCTGTCAGCAGGCAGGCATCTTGTTAGTATTACGACTTCAGAAACTTAATATGCGGGAGATGCTATGCGCTTTTTATCATCACTGGTCGTTCTTTTTTTGGTGTCTGCTCCTGGCTTTAATGCCCAGGCAGCAAATGAATGGAAAAACCCCGATGCCCAAGAACCACCAAAGAAGCGAAGAGTTACGCCCGCCGCTCCCCCCAGACAGGCTCCACCCCCAGCGCCAGCGCCAACTCAAGCAAGTGTTCCTGCACCAGTACTTGAGGGTCAATTAAGTCTGCAGGCTGTGCGTGTTTGTAATTACCAGTTAAGTTATGTTGATAAAGGTTCTGGTGGAAAGATTGATGGCTCGTTTTATCTCCCTGGTATACCTGATGGATATGCAATGATTGGTGCTTATGCACAGGGTAACTATGACAAACCTTCTGATTGCATATTGGCCGTTAAGCCGGCTAATGAGCAAAGCATTTCTCTACTGCAAATACCGGGTAACTGGAATCGCGTTTGGACAGATAAAGGTAGTGGCGCTAGCATGGATGGTTCTATCTGGCATCCAACACCGCAAAGTAATAATTATGTCTGCCTGGGAAGTATTGCTAAAAAGGGTTACAAGCAACCCAATTTATCAAATTATGTCTGTGTACACAGATGCCTTGTCGAAAGTATTCCGGTTAATTACCCTGTCTGGTCAACCAAAGGCACCGGTTCGAAACAGAAAACTAATGTCTACAAGTTGCATAACAGTAATAGCTTCTTTGCCGTACCGGGTAAAAATAGTCCAGCAAGCCTGACAGATATTAAAGGAAATATGAGTTGCTCATTTTGAACTTCAGCAACAAGTGGAAGACCGTGAAGTTTTTACCTGTATGTATTGATAAATAATTTCAGGAATTTACAAGCTGGTTATAAGCAATCAAATCTTCCGGACGATCCAGATCAGGATGCTCTGTTAGTTCAGACCAGCTAAGGCCAGCTTTTGAAAGTCTTCTTCTGGTTTCGTTCAGTACAGAAGAATCACCCCAGGACATATTTTCAAACAGCATTGGACGAGGTGAGCTCAGGCCAAGCAGATAATAGCCACCGTCGGAAGCAGGGCCGAGCACAACCTCCTTATCAATAGTTAACCTCCTATACGCCTGTTCCAGATCATCTAAGGTTAACCACGGGCAATCACAGCCAATAACGACAGCACAACTAAACTCTTTTAGCCCGTCTG
>JABJOR010000262.1 GCA_018664265.1 Rhodospirillales bacterium | reverse complement strand
TATATCTGCCAAGATTGTTTGTTTATCATACCCAGTGTGACAAGGGCTCCCAACAATCGGAAACTTTCAAGGTTATGGAGCGCAGGTTGCAAAATGCCATCATGAACCCCGCCATGGTCTTTTCTATCGGTTTTGGTGTTCCGCTGGTGATGGTGCTGCCCATGTCAGTTTGGGAAGAACCATGGATTTATATCAAGCTGATCAGTGCAGGCGGATTGATTATCGCCCATATCATCATGTGGTTCTGGCGGCGTAATTTTGCTCTTGATTGTAACACCAGGCCGGAAATTTTTTTCCGCTATGTCAATGAAATCCCAACCATATTGATGATCCTGATTGTCATTGCGGTGATTGTTAAACCTTTCAGTTAAGATCCTGAGATAAATCAACATTTGACATTGAATCCCAACTTCGCTAAGAATTGGCCCATCTTCCTTCACCGCATTCTATTTCAGACCTTTCGCGGTAATCCAAATTTCCAAAGTTTAACCACTAATAAAATTTCAAAACTGATTTAAGACAGGCCGTTTTCAAAATTTGATCGTGTTTCAAAATTTGACTGTGATTCAAAACCTGTTGTTTATTCCCTCCCATGATCAGCAATCTGCTGTGATTTCTTATACGTCTCCAATTTTAAGTGAAAAGATCCGTCATGAACCTCAAAGAACTAAAAACAAAAGCCCCCGCTGATTTGTTGGCTCAGGCCGAAGAACTGGAAATCGAAAACGCCAGTTCTTTGCGCAAACAGGATATGATGTTTGCTATCCTCAAGCAGCTGGCCGAAAACGGTACGGCTATTTTTGGCGACGGGGTTATTGAAATCCTGCAAGACGGTTTCGGATTTTTACGCTCGCCGGAGGCCAACTACCTGCCGGGCCCGGATGATATTTATGTCTCACCCAGTCAGGTCAGACGGTTTGGTCTGCGCACAGGGGATACAGTTGAGGGCCAAATTCGCTCTCCCAAGGAAGGCGAGCGTTATTTTGCCCTGCTGAAGGTTACCACTATCAACTTTGAAGAGCCGGAAAAAGTAAAACACCGCATCAACTTTGATAACCTGACGCCGCTGTATCCGGATGAACGTCTGGTTATGGAAATCGAAAACCCCGAGAACAAAGACAATACCTCGCGGGTTATTGATTTGATCTGTCCCATTGGTAAAGGCCAGCGTGCGCTTTTGGTGGCACCACCGCGGACCGGTAAAACCGTGATGCTGCAAAACATTGCAACCTCTATCGCACAAAACCATCCTGATTGTTATCTGATTGTTCTGTTGATTGATGAACGCCCTGAAGAAGTTACCGACATGTCACGCTCGGTTCGCGGCGAAGTGATCAGCTCGACGTTTGATGAGCCAGCCTCGCGCCATGTTCAGGTCACCGACATGGTTTTGGAAAAAGCCAAGCGTCTGGTCGAACACAAACGGGATGTCATAATCTTGCTCGATTCAATTACGCGCCTTGCGCGCGCGTACAATACGGTTGTTCCTTCCTCTGGTAAGGTCTTGACCGGTGGTGTTGATGCCAACGCCCTTCAACGCCCGAAGCGTTTCTTTGGTGCGGCCCGTAATATTGAAGAAGGCGGCTCGCTGACCATTATTGCCACTGCCCTGATCGATACCGGCTCGCGCATGGACGAAGTTATTTTCGAAGAATTCAAGGGCACGGGTAACTCTGAAATTATCATGGATCGTAAACTGTCCGACAAACGGACCTGGCCTGCTATCGATATCACCAAGTCCGGTACCCGTAAGGAAGAACTGCTGGTCGACAAGGGCACGCTTTCCAAGATGTGGGTGTTGCGCCGTATTCTTACCCCGATGGGTGTGACCGATGCCATGGACTTCTTGCTCGACAAGCTCAAGCATTCCAAGTCGAACGATGATTTCTTCGATTCAATGAATACGTGATGACCAAGTCATCAGTAAAAATATGATGACCAAGTCATCAGTGAACACCTGATACATTTATGACGGGCACAAACGGCGCGCATAATATCGGCCTTGGTATTGCCGCTGTTGTGGCCGCCGTGTTTCTCGGCTCCACGGCAGACGCTGCGGCCAAATGGTTCGGCACGCAGGGCTACCTGTCAACACAGGTGGTTTTTCTGCGCTATGTGTTTGGCCTGATCCCGGTTGCTTTTTTTGTGTATCATAGCGGGGTCGGAGCCCTTCAAACAAAAAGATATGGCCTGCATTTTGTGCGCGCCTGTCTTGGATTTGGCAGTATCGGGCTATTCTTTTGGGGCATACAATTGATGCCTCTGGCCGAGGCCACGGCGATTTCATTTACAGGACCACTTTTTACCACGGCGCTCAGTGTTCCCATGTTGGGAGAGCGGGTTGGCCCAAGACGCTGGGCTGCCGTCGCCATTGGATTTCTTGGCGCTCTTGTTGTGGTGCGTCCAGGAACAGAAGCCTTTCGCCCGGAAGCCCTGATTATCATTGCCTCTGCCGTGGTTTATGCATTGTCGCTGACATTGACCCGGCGCATGGCGTCCACAGAAACCAACGTTGCCATGTTCACCTATACGACCATTGTTGCGGGAATTATCAGCACACCGTTTTTGATGTTGGGGTGGGTTACGCCGACCTTGCCGCACCTCGCCGCTTTTTCCGGCTTTGGCATTATTGAAGGCAGCTGTTCATTTTTGTTGATCATTGCCTATCGCCATGCTCCGGCTGCTGTGGCCGCACCGTTTGATTATACGGCGATCATCTGGGCTACATTGTTTGGCTGGATATTATGGTCAGAACAAGTCGAGCCCATGGTTTGGATTGGCGCAGCTATTATTGCCGTGTCCGGTGTGTATATTGCCCGGCGCGAAGCTTTCCATAAAAAAACTGAAGAATAAATATCTTATAAAAGATGGAAAGGTTGGCAAAACTATTCGTCAAGTTTTCCTGCAAACAGGAGTTTGTCGTTGTTTATGCCATCCGATGACAGAGGCAGAAGAATTTCACGATATCTTTTTGATGCCCCCCAACCAGCGCGATAGGGCTCGGACGTATAGCCAATAACGCTTTCGTCGAGAATGAAGCGGGAAAATTTCAGGTTGTTAATAGAAACGTTCGTCGGATCGGATTTATCTGGGCGGTTTTCTCCCGTCAGGCGTTTGCCTGTACGGTCATGCCCGGTAATATCAACGACATTTGTTCCCCAGAGTCGAACGTCAAATTCGAGCGGTTGCCCGTCAACGCAGTCATAGACCACAAGCCATCCCCACCATTCTTTAAAATCCAGAAGGTCGAAATCAGTCCAGCTTGGAAGGTTAGGGGTCGCCTTGGATCGCCAAAGTTCAATTATGGACTCAAAACCTGCAAGACAGTTATCCAGCCCGTCGAGTGGAAAATACTCGTAACGCCAGTCTCCGTCGATCAACCATTCAGTCATAATACTGTATTACCATATTTTCCTGATCAAAATTAAAACAAGAAATTCAGGCGATGATCGCGCCTTCGTGTTGTAACAACCAGATTTTCGTCTCGATCCCGTCGCCGCCAGAAAATCCGGTCATGGAGCCATTTGCCGCCACCACCCGATGACAGGGGATAATAATGGGGATGGGGTTTCGACCGCACCCACCACCAACCGCCTGAGCCGGTTTGCCAAGGTTGCGGGCAATATCGCCATACGTCCACCTCTGACCATAGGGAATTTTCAGCATTTCATCGCAGACGGCTTTTTGAAAGCCTGAGCCAGGCGGATCCAGCGGTAAATCAAAGACTTCCAGCTTGCCGTCAAAATAAGCCCTTAATTGTTTAAAGGCCTTGCGCGTCAGATCGTTTTCATGGCCATCATCTGCGCGCCCCCATTCAAGGGCAACGATGGAGCCATCATGTTCAAATATCGTAAGAATGCCGACGGGCGTATTGATCGATTGATGTGCCATGGATGTATTTTAGCCGATCTTCGGAAAAAGTCAGCATATTGATTTATCGTTTTGTTATCCGCCGAATAACATAATAGATTGCGACAGGAATGCCGGATAACACCAGCACGACAGGCAACCCGTTCGGGCCAAAATTATCCATGGCATGACCAACCGCAACGGGGCCGATAATGCTGCCGCCTTCGTACATGGCGACAAGGGCTGCATTGGCACCGGCAAGAGACGCCGCATCAAACCTGTCTCCCAGTAAAATGATGCACAGGGTATAAAGCCCGAAGGCAACCCCGCCCCAGATAGCCAACACGGGCCAGATAAGAATTTCATGATGTAAAACAAACGGGATCATCCCGCCAAAAACAATCGTGAGCACTAAAAATGTTGCAAGCAACCCGTTTCGCCCAAACTTGTCGGCGTACATGCCAACCGGAATTTGCACAAGAAGGGTGCCCGAGACGATGGCGGTCAACATGTAGAGGGCGACATTTGAATCAAACCCTTCGCGAACCGCATAGACCGGAATAAAGGACATCTGCGTTGCGTCAGTTACTCCGGCGAACAAGGCAATGACCATTAATAAGGGCGCGGCATGAATGGCCTTTCCAAAAGACCAGCCCTCGGAAGGAGGTAGTTCCGGTGCAACATCGCGTGCCAGATACAAGGGGATCAGTGAAATTATCAAAATACCTGCTGCCATATAAAACGGTAGCCAGCTTTCGACACCGATAATAGTAATCAGGATAGGCCCAAGGCCAAACCCTGCTGCCATAGTAATCATGAAACCAGCGATAATTCGTCCCCGATTTTTATCGGTAGCAAGAGCATTAACCCACGTTTCACTGAGGATCCATAATGAGGCAATGCCAAAACCTGCGATAAAACGGCATATAATCCAGGGAACAACACCAAAGATACTGGGCATGATCGCAAGCGAGATGGCAATAATCACCCCGCCAAGCAACATTGTGCTCAGCAATCCAAGTCGGTTCACCAGAGTTCCAATGATGGGACTTGCAAAAATCAAGCCCAGCGGGGCCGCCGCAACCACATATCCGATGTTGGCAGCGCTCATTCCACGTATTTCCATGGACATGGAAACCATGGGCATAGCCGCACCCATGGCAAGCCCGGCGGTAAAGGACGCTACAAAAATAGCAGTCAAGGCTTTTACCATTGCCCGACTGTTTATGGATATTGCAAGCTCATTCATCATAATTCTTTCGTCTATAGTATCTATGACATATTCGCATAGAAGTAATTATTAGACGATATCTATAATGAGGTATATAAATATACAAAAAATGAGTATGCACGAGATTCTAATTCTTGGCTTTGGTAAATCTTGGGGGTTTTTTGCCTGATGCAACGAACGATAAATATTCTTGATGAAGTAAAATCGCACGATGTTGCGCCTGAGAAAATTTATCAAGCGGTCTGTATGGATGTGGCTGAACAAACCGGGGCAAACCGGGTCAGCATTTGGCATCTTGAAGATGATGATAGCTGCATTCGGTGTAGCGCATTTTATCATGTCAGCGCGAACTCTTTTACGAGCGGCGAGGTATTATTCGCGAAAGACCTTCCGAAGTATTTCAATACAATCCTGAGCGAAAAATCAATTGTTGCCCCGGATGTTTTTATCCATCCAGCGACAGCAGAACTGGTTGATATTTATTTTAAAAAACATGGAATTTATTCTATGTTGGATTTTATTATTTATTCAGACTTTAAACCCATCGGCGTAATATGTTGTGAAAATGCCGGTGAACACCGTGATTGGAAACCGGAAGATGTTTCGTATCTTTTAAAACTTTCAACGGTTATATCATTTTATTTTAAATGAAATAAATTTTCTCGATGAACTCTTGCTCAAACAAATCGCAAATGGAAGCATTTGTGGTTGGAGGATTTGATAGCGCTCAATAAGGTAGCTCTAGGAAGATTTATAAGTATTCAGGGCCCCTTCCAGCATCATGACAAGCACGTCTGGATTAGCCCCTTTGCGAATATACTCTTGCGCGCCCAACTCCATGCATTCATCTGCAATATCCATATCGGCACTGGCGGTTAACATGACGACAACAGCTTGCGCATTGATTTCAAGGATTTCCTTTAATGCATCCGTGCCGCTTTTGATGGGCAATTGAATATCAAGGAATGTAATATCCGGATTGCATTCTTTAAAAACCTGAACCGCCTGTTCACCGTTTTCTGCTTCCCCAACGACCTCAGCGCCCAATTGCGATAACATGCCCGTTATAACACCACGGACAAGATCATCATCATCAACGACGACGGCGCGACACGGGTTATCACTGTTCATCGAAAGCACTCCTTAGGGAACAATTGTTTTGCTGATATGACATCTTATACAGATTTAGCCGTAATTAAATAAACTATCCGTTAATTCATCAGGATTTGTTATAGGCAATTCACAGGATTGATTGCGGCATATGTATGCTGCGGCGTGCCCATCGAGTGTGTTTTTACCAAATGCCGGGTGGCTGTCACGTAAAATCTGATCGGGATATATAACACTGACAGTAAAATGAAGGGGGGCAGCTTTTTGTGCGGCCTGAACAAGGGGGTTTCCTATTGGGTCTTTATTATCGGGTAGGGCAATGACAACTTGTGCACAACTGCTGAGAATTTCATAGCCGATAGCCAAAGAAGGTTGGTTGAGAATACCATTTGGTTCAGCCGGGCAGATTGCATCGATCAGATTTTGAGCGCGCATGCGGTAGTTTTCTTCACCCGTGATGACAAACAATCTGGCGAGCGCATCCAGCATAATGCCGTTTCCGCTGGGTGTTGCGTTATCAAAGATTACCTTGTTACGAATGAAAACATCATGTGTGTCACTTGCGCTGAGAAAATAACCACCATCGTCATCATCCCAATACCATGTATTGGCTGCTTCAACCCAGCTTTTGGCGTCTATCAGGTACCCAGGATCGGCCGTTGCCTGATGCAAGCTGAGCGCGGCGCGCGACAAGTTGGCGTAGTCGTCCAGTGTTGCGTTATGGCGTAACTGACCATCACACCATGAATGATTGATGCGATCATTCTTCATCATATGATTTTTGATAAAATCATAGATTATTTGCGCGGCTTCCAACCAGGCCGGCTCTTCAAATACATGTGAGCATTGTACAAGGGCGCTGACGGCAAGCGCATTCCAGTCTGCGAGAATTTTATCATCGCGCATGGGGGCAATGCGATTATTGCGAACGGCTAATAATTTATTCCGGCAATTCTCAAGAAGACTTAATTCAGTTTTGGATAATTCTTTTTCATCGGTTTGACGATGAGCGATATTGCTGCCTTCCCAATTGCCATGTTCGCTTATGCTGTATATTTGGCAAAAGAATTCTGAATCTGCGCCAAGAACATTTTCAATTTCATCCTTTGACCAGACATAAAATTTTCCTTCAACACCTTCGCTATCGGCGTCCCGCGCACTGGCCAGCCCAAACAGATCGCCATGATGAATACGTAAATCGTCGAGCATCCAGCCGATGGTCTCGAACACTCTTTGTTGATAAATGGGTGATTTGGTTGTTTTCCAAACGTCAGAAAGCAATTCAAGAATCAATGCATTGTCGTAAAGCATCTTTTCAAAATGCGGAACCAGCCATATTTCATCGACGCTGTAACGAGAAAAGCCCCCGCCTATATGATCATAGATCCCGCC
>JABJOR010000261.1 GCA_018664265.1 Rhodospirillales bacterium | reverse complement strand
ACCAATACGGATGCCCCCATCAGATTTGCTGAGCAGGACCCGCTTTTATCACACTATATTTCAGAGCTCCGCATGAATCGCAGGTAGCCAAAGGCACTCCGCTTTCTTTGTTATTTTGAATTCGAAACAAATGCTTGCGCCTCGTCATCCCCTTTCTAAAAAAGTTGCTGTAACGAAATAACTAAAGCGGCAATAAACAACCGAGAAAACAGCCGTTAAAATGCATTAGAAATGTTGATCGTGGGGAAGTTGGAGCGGGTGAAGAGATTCGAACTCTCGACATTCTCGTTGGCAACGAGATGCTCTACCACTGAGCTACACCCGCGTATCGGTAACTTGTTCTATTAAGAACCGTACGACGCGCGGATAATACGCAACGCGACGGGCTTTGCAAGGCACAACTTGCGATTTTCTCAATTTTTTACATTTTCCACAAAATAAACACAATTCGACACGCAAGGCTTGAGATCGTGCCTGTAAATATTTAGTATCCGGACCATGAAAAACACTCGAAATGACCTGTTAGAACGCCTTGATGCATTGGGGCTGAAAACCACAACCGTGGACCATGTGCCTGTCTTTACAGTTGAAGAATCTCAAAAACATACGGGCGATCTGCCGGGAGGCCACTGCAAGAACCTGTTTCTAAAGGACAAAAAGTCGGCCTTGTGGCTTGTGGTTACTTTGGAAGACCGGCCCATAGATATGAAAGATTTGCGTGGCAAAATTGGCTCTCACCATCTGTCCTTTGGTAAGCCGGATCTGTTAATGGACGTCTTGGGCGTGATGCCGGGCTCTGTAACCCCGTTTGCGCTGATCAATGATACGGAAACCACCGTCAATGTGGTGCTGGATGCAGACATGATGGAATTTGATATTCTCAATTATCATCCGCTTTCCAATGATGCCACGACAGCCATAAAGCCGGAAGATTTATTAACCTTCATCCGCTCGTGCGGGCATGAGCCGGCAATTGTAACCCTGTAGGGCAGGCAAGCCTTGCATTGCTGGCCCTGTAGAGCCATCTTATGCCCATATAATTAAACATTTAAACAATTAAGAGTATTTCGATCATGGTCAATCCTATGGACCCGAACGCCAGACCTCAACCAGACACGGCCCAACCCCTTGTTGGTGGACTTGGGCCAGAGCCCACAGACGCGCCGCAATCCGGCGGGTATAGCGCTGGTGGTGATGTTATCACAGAAGGCACACAGGAAACATTCGCTGTTGATGTCATAGAGGCTTCACAAAACGTTCCAGTAATTGTTGATTTCTGGGCGCCCTGGTGTGAACCTTGCAAGACCCTCGGCCCGGCCCTGGAAAAGTACGTTAAAAATGCTGGTGGCACGGTGCGTATGGTCAAGATCAACATTGACGAAAACAAGGAACTTGCAGCCCAGTTACGCATCCAGTCCATTCCCATGGTTTACGCCTTTGTAAATGGCAAGCCCGCCGACGGTTTTCAGGGTATGGTTCCGGACAGCCAGATCAAGGAGTTCGTCAAGCGCCTGATCGGTGATGCCGTACCGCCTGTTGAGGCCGCGCTCGAAGAAGCCGCGGCAGCTCTGGAGGCTGGTGAAATAGAAACTGCATCCCACATTTATACTCAGGTTCTGGGTTCGGATTCTGAAAACACCGGTGGCATTGCCGGTTTAATCCGTTGTTCCGTTGCCGCAAATGATTTCGATGTTGCCCGCGCTATCATCGATGGCCTGACCCCGGAAATGCTTCGCGCTCCTGAAGTCTCTGCTGCCATCGCCGCACTGGACTTGGCCGAAACATCCAGTGCGCCAGCAGATGTTGCCCCGTTGGAAGCCCGGCTTGAAAAAAACCCGGCTGATCACGAAGCCCGTTATGATCTGGCCATGGCCTATTACGGCGCAGGCCAGAACGAGACCGCCATTGAAAGCTTGCTGGAGATCATTCGCCGCGATCAAAGCTGGAACGACGATGCGGCGCGCCTGCAGCTGTTAAAAATCTTTGAAGCCCTGGGACCGACTCATCCGTTAAGCAACGATGGACGCCGCCAGTTATCTTCCGTGTTATTTTCATGAGTCAAAACAATGACAACTAAAGACGACGATGACAACGCTATAATCGAGGACGCTTTATCCAAAGCCGATAGCAATATATTGCCCGACGTCATTCCGATCTTTCCGCTCAGCGATGTGTTGTTGTTGCCCTGTGCCAAATTGCCTCTGAATATTTTCGAGCCGCGTTATCTGGAAATGGTCGATTATGCGCTGGCCCACAATCGCCTGATCGGCATCATTCAACCCCGTCAGTCCGGGGAAGAAAAAAATACGGAAGAGCCGGACGTTTATGACATGGGCTGTCTTGGCCGGATCATTAACTTCAGCGAGATCGGTGATGGCCGTTACGCCATAACGTTGCTGGGGCTGTCACGCTTTACCATTCAAAGCGAGTTGCCTGTGAGCGAAAATTTCAGGCTCGCCAACGTTGATTATGAAACATTTATCGAAGACCTTAACGATTCAAAGATCAGTGTTGCCCAACGCGATGACCTGCTCAAGACCGTAAGGGTTTATCTCAGCGCCAATGAAATTGACGCCGATTGGGAAACCATAGAAGACGCTGCGGATTACGCGCTTATAACATCCCTGTCCATGTTGTGCCCGTTTAGCGCTGGCGAGAAACAAGCCCTGCTGGAATGTGACAACATCCTTGATCGCACCCACTTGCTCAGTAATTTGATGACCTTGTCGCTGCACGATACTGATGCTGCGGACCAGGGCGCCATCCATTAATCAGACACCAAATGCAAAGTACTCACTTATGACACAACGAAAAGCCGATCCGAAATTACTGGAAATTCTGGTTTGCCCTGTAACCAAAAGCACGCTTGAATATGATCAGGAAGCCCAGGAACTTATCAGCCACCGCGCCGGGCTGGCCTATCCAATTCGCGATGGTATTCCCATCATGTTGCCCGATGAAGCCCGCGAGCTTGAAGACGGACCTACAGCCCCAAAGTTGGTGGAATAAATCATGAGCGATTTCGGAACAAAAATTAAACCCACAGAGATCCGCCTGAAACGGGAAGAAAAAGCCCTTGAGGTTGATTTTGCCGACGGCCGTTCGTTTCACTATCCCGCAGAATTCCTGCGCGTGGAAAGCCCCTCCGCTGAAGTTCAGGGCCACAGCCCGTCCCAGAAAACCCTTGTTGCAGGACGCAAACATGTGGGCATTATTGATCTGGAACCGGTGGGCAATTACGCCATCCGCATCAAGTTCGACGATTTACACGACACCGGATTGTTCACCTGGGATTTGCTGTACGAATATGGGCTGGAACAAGATGAACGCTGGCAAAATTATCTGACTGCCCTGAAAGAAAGCGGTCTGAGCCGCGATCCGGAAAAAGCACCTCGCCTGTAGCCCTTAGCAGTCCTCTATGTAATCCTCAATGACCCCATATTGCTCGTAAAGAACATCATAAAATGGAGCATCAGCAACTTCTTCAGCAAAATAGTCGTTCGTAAATTCTTCGCCAATTTCGATATCGCGAGTTGCCACCAGGGCATACCGGTCAGCGAGGAGCTCTTTGGTCACATTTTGAATGTAATTATTTGACTCCGCATCTAGCGATCTTTCGATTGTTGCAGTGTTGTTGGTAATTAGGTTTGCATTGCTGGAATGATTGATCAGCACACCTTCGTCCCAAACCCTAATGAGGCAGCCCGGCAGTTCTCTTAGCCCAAAGACATGAGTCAGTTCATAAACAATTTCGTCGTGCGTCATGTTTTCGATTGCTGCTTTGAACATTAGCTCGTCATACACAGTGTATTGACCAGGGATATGGCGCCAGACGATGCTTCCCCGCTTTATCCTTTCACATGCAAAAACACCGAGACCCATGTCTGCTGTTTTTTTGCTCTCGTACCGGAAGCTAAATCCATTCTTCTTATCGGTCGCCATAATACTTCCTAGGTTCTGCAATGTGTAGCTGAGATAGTGTTGGGGCGCACGGATGCTGAGCAACACCAATGTCTAGAGCATTTCCGCTAACAACTGAATCAAATTAGCTTTACCTGTCGAGATACTTCTGATTCAAGGAGTCAGGAGGATATTTCATGGCTTTATCAGAAGATTTACGGCGTCGCATCGTTGATATGGTTGCAACAGGTGTTT
>JABJOR010000260.1 GCA_018664265.1 Rhodospirillales bacterium | reverse complement strand
TTTGGCAAATTTAAAGGTCGCCTTTATCAAGATGCTCGAGATGACCGTAATCTATTTTCGTGGATCCAGTGGTTGGCAAGTTCTAAAACCTCGCGCTCAAAAAAAATGGGAAACTGGTATCTAAAACAATTAGAAAAATCACCAGAAAAAATAGAACCGCCTTCAAAAATATACGCAACGGCTGTTGATACCGACATAAAGCCAACAGATGCCAAAGAAATCAGGTCTGGCATCGTTGTTTTCGAAAACACAGATATCAACCGCTTGAAGGCCCTTGTATCAGCTGCGCGAGAACGATTGGCAGACTTGGAAACTATCTTCACCCGTGAAAGCAATGCTGTTGCTGTGACACAGGCGTCATTGTTTTCTCTTCTAAAAGATTTATTCCAGGAACGTGACAGACTAAAGCTTCTCATTAATTATAGGCAAATATTTTTAGACAAGCTGTTTCACGAGGGAGATGACGAAGCAGAACAAGTATCAATGGAGTATGAGGAAGCAAGAAAGCAATCTGATGATGAGTTCTCACAGGCAGAACGCGAAGCTAAAAACACAAAATTTTTATCAGAAGACCAGCAAAATGAGATTAAGGAAATTCACCGTAAGCTTGTGCGCTTATTCCATCCAGACCGGCATGTAGGAGACACGGAAAAACAAAAAGCCTATACACATATTATGTCTGAGGTTAATCACGCACGAGATACGGGCAATATCGATAAACTAAGAGAAATATCTGATGATCCAGAAAGTTATATGGCTAAACATAATCTTGGAAAAATAGATCTATCTGATGATGAAGACGTAGTCAGCCTACAGAAACTTTATGAGGCGCTTCAGGCAAAGATCATTGAAATCATCGAAGAAATTGACGACCTGCGGAACGACCCCAAATTTGAACTCTATAAACTCTCTACTCGAAGACCGGATTACCTCAAGGAAGTCGCGGGCAAACAAAAAGTGGAACTGTCCGCTGAGTGTGAAGAATTAAGAATTAAGGCTGACGCACTTGCTGATGAGATAGAAGGATTAACAGGGAGGCAGAGGATTTGAACATCAGATTGGTAGCATTTAACTGTAATGGATGATTCTGAAACCAAATCACTTGTTTCTTCCGAAAATGGGTCGCGTATCTCACTTTACCAATCCGGAAGCGTCTTTGAGAGAATGACATTCGAGCTACTTCCAATGGCAACACGCCAAATGCAATCAGACCAAGATGCTGCTTCTCCATTGTATCAAAATGGGCTTGGCGCAATTTCTGAGGGGAAGTCTGATGAAGCGGTGAAGCTTTTAATAGGAGCATCTGAGTTAGGGCACGTTGAAGCACAGTACCGATTAGCAGAGCTTTATCTTGATGGCTCATTGTTACCGGTAAATCACAATGAAGCAGGACATTGGTTTCAGAGAGCCTCAGATCAAGGAGATCATAGGGCGCAAATTCGTCTTGGCTGGATGTATGAGGCTGGGTTGGGGTTTAAAACAGATCATGCCCGTTCAGTTTATTGGTTTCGACTTGCCGCAGAACAGGGGAATACGGACGCTCAATTCAACCTTGCAGCCAAATATGATAATGGAGAAGGAGTAAGGCACAATCCAGATGAAGCAGTCCGTTGGTATAGATTAGCCGCCGAACAAGGACACGCAGACGCTCAGTATTTTCTTGGTCAAGCATATGAGGCTGGAGATGGGATAGAGGCTGACGTTCAGGAAGCGATTGATTGGTATATCCTAGCGTCAGAGCAGGGCCACGC
Organism: Rhodospirillales bacterium; assembly: GCA_018664265.1. Lineage (GTDB taxonomy): Bacteria > Pseudomonadota > Alphaproteobacteria > Rhodospirillales > Casp-alpha2 > JABJOR01. Next base: position 924 of record JABJOR010000260.1, on the reverse strand, counting down.
AAGTGCCCGACGCAGGTTTTGGAGCCTTTGTATTTCTGGTGATTTTTACCCAGAAGATGATCACGAAGCCATTTTTGCTGAACAAATTGGTGCGTCGGTTGGTCATGCGGGCGCACAGTTTAAACTGGGCTTTAGGTACGACGTAGGTGATGGCGTTGTACAAGATTTAGTACTAGCAAAATCTTGGTATAAAAAATCTGCCGCGAACGGCTTTAAAGATGCTTGTTATCATTTGGGCTTGCTCAGTTCCCTTGGGCGGGGAATGCCTGCAGATATTGAAAATGGGAAAAAATGGGATGCTAAAGGAGATGAGATAAAATCTATTGGCGAAACCCTGGATTTGAAAAGCGGCCGTATAATACACTTCTCAGGTGATGGCGTTACTTCTTTAGCTACAAAGCCAGTTTGGATGTTTGATGATTGTGGTCGTTTGGATATCGGCGACGCGATGGAATATCGGAAAACTTTAGTTAGAGCTGATACAGGCAACTCGGAATCTCAATTTGAGCTTGGGCTTATGTACTCAAATGGTGACGGTGTAATCGCGGATGAAACTAAAGCGCTAAAATGGTACAGAATAGCGGTGGATAATGAACACTCAGGTGCTATGAATAACCTGGCTGTGATATTAAGCGATAGCGAAGAAACGGCTTCAAAACTTAAGGAAGTAACTAATCTCTATCGAAAAGCTGCAAAAATCGGTGATGAAGTAGCCATGTACAATTTTGCAAATCGTTATTTTAGCGGCAAAGGGGTTAATAAAAATATTAGGCTTGGCCTTAAACATATGCGTATTTCGGCAGAGCATGGCTATGTTTCTGCTCAGTTTTCTCTAGGTAGAATGTATCATACTGGTGAGCATATCGACTCAAATTTTGGCATGGCAATGCATTGGTATACGGCAGCGGCGAACCAAGACCATTC
>JABJOR010000259.1 GCA_018664265.1 Rhodospirillales bacterium | reverse complement strand
TTGAATCGGCTATGAAAATGTTTACGCCTTTTGGTGCGAATGGCACAGGTGGTGCCCAACCATCAAGCAGTGAAAACAACAGCCCTGCTCCGGATACAGAGCCGGAAGATAATGATGATCTTTCTTCATTACGCGATCAGATTGATGCCATGCAGCAGCAACTCAATAAAATGAGCAAAAAATAGTTACGGTAATTCCCGTACTACCCTGAAGCCAAGCCAGTAGCTGTTGACTTCTTTACGATTCTTCGCGCGGTAGGATGATCGGGCGACTTTGCTGAAATAATAGAACGACCCGCCACGCATGACCCGTTGCTTGCAATCACCATCTGTGCGGGCGCTACCGTCAGCAGGTGCGTTTTCGTGGTTAGGATTCCAGCAATCTGCCGTCCACTCAAACGCATTGCCAACCGTGTCAAAAAGGCCATAGGCGTTAGCTTCAAATGATCCTACGGGGGCTGTGCCTTTTGCACTCCACATGCTTTTGCAGTCTTTGCAATTTGCCAGATTGATACCAAGTTCGTTGCCCCAGGGGTAGGTGGTTGTGGTGCCGCCGCGATGAGCATACTCCCATTCAGATTCGCTTGGTAATCGATAGGTCTGTCCGGTGGCCTCACTTAGCCAGTTTAAGTATTTTTCGACCTGTCCAAACTTTACATTTATAACCGGTCGAGTTCCACGCCCCCATTTGTGATCATCCGGGTCATGATCACATCCACCATCAGTCATGCAGGCCTCCCACTCATTAAAGCTGACTTCGTATCGGCCTATGGCAAATGGTTTGCGGATTGTAACACGGTGGCGAGGGTTTTCTGCCTCGGTTGTTCCTCCCAGACCCATGACATAGATGCCGTTTGGTACAACGACCAGCTCCGGGCAATAGTCACAATCTTGAAAAACAGTTCCAGGCGAATAATCAATATCGTCGGCAGTCGCCTTTTCAACATTTGCACACGCGACAAGGATGAATAGGAAAGCCAAGTTTTGTAGCATGCGGTAAATGGGAGGTTTGATGTTCATAACATATAAGGTACGGAAGTCTGTGGAGGGGTCAACTGTTGATTTCCTTTTCGGCCCACTTTGCCGCGTCTCGTACCATCTCGGAAGAATCATTTTGCAGTTTCTGGACGGAGGGGAGCAGGCTTGTAAGTCTACTGTTCCCTGCTGCTATCAAGGCATTTCTGACCATGCGCTCTCGCCCTGTGCGTTTGACGGGGGAGCCGCTGTAGACTTCACGGAAAGTGGCATCATCCAATTCCAATAAATCGCTTAATCTGGGAGCGTTCAATTCCGGGCGAGGCAAAAAGGCTTCCTCTGTAGTGCTGGTTTCAAATTTATTCCATGGACAGACAGACAGACAGTCATCGCAGCCATAAATCCGGTTGCCCATTTGTGACATTAAGTCTTCATCAATATGATCTTTGGTCTCAATGTTCAGATACGAGATACACCGGGTAGCATTAAGCCTGTAGGGCTCATCAAGGGCTCCAGTGGGGCAGGCTTTTACGCACAGATCACATGTCCCGCAGTGATCTGTCTCAGGTTCGTCCGGGCTTAGTTCCAGAGTTGTGAAGACTTCTCCCAGAAACATCCACGAGCCAAATTGCCGTGAAACCAGGTTAGAGTGCTTGCCCTGCCAGCCCAGGCCTGCGCGTGCAGCCAGGGGCTTTTCCATGACCGGGGCGGTATCAACAAACACTTTAACTTCGCAGTCGTTGTTTTCAACGATCCATCGCGCCAGCATTTTAAGCCGTTTTTTGACAATATCATGGTAGTCCTTACCTTGGGCGTAAACACTGATTGCCCCACGGTCCGGCCTCTGATGAATGGCGAGGGGGTCTGTGCGAGGTGCATAGTTCAGGCCCAAGACGATGACGCTTTTTGCTTCAGGCCAAAGCGCTGTTGGTGCAATTCGACGATCGGCTTTTTGCATCATCCATGCCATATCCCCATGGAGGCCTTGTTTTAGGAAGGCATTCAGGGCTTCTGCGTCTCTTTCAATGGCATTGGCGCGTGTTATGCCAACGGCGTCGAAGCCGCATTCCAGTGCTTTTTTGCGGATATTTAAGGTTATATCTGTCATAATCTTTAAGAAAATTGAAAATGGTGCTCGCTCTTTAAAGATGTTTATGATATCTCGCAGCCGCTTAACAGTCATGTTTTAAGGAATATTCTCGTGAAACTGCGTTTTTCGATAATTTATGTTGCTTTGATCGTCTTGGTGAACTGGTTGTTCTCCGTGGTGCCGCTTGTCGAATTGCCCGGTGGCGAGATGTGGCCTCCTATGTCACTGGTTGTTGGCTTGATCTTTGTTGTGCGCGATTTTGCCCAACGTGAGATCGGCCACAAGATCATCCTTGCAATGTTAATCGGTGGTGCGTTGTCCTATATAATGGCAGATCCATTTATTGCCATGGCGAGTGTTGCAGCCTTTCTGATTTCAGAGTTTGCAGATTGGGCTGTGTACTCCTTTACCGGGCGTCCATTCTCTCAACGGATATTGCTTTCAAGTGTGATTTCAACACCAATTGACAGCGCTGTATTCCTGTACATGATTGGCCATATCAGCCCAACGGGTGTGGCGCTGATGACCATGAGCAAAATGCTTGGTGCTATTATTGTCTGGTGGATGGTTCGCCGTAGAATGGACGACGTTACCGCGTAAAACTCAAATCAAGACTTTTCGCATGACAGCATGACGCCCTGACTTTTCACGATTGAATTCATCGAAGGTTTGCCAGCCAAGCTTTGTATATATCTCTTCTACATTTGGTGTGTGGAGATATATTTCTTTGTATCCCTCATCATAAGCAAGGTCTTCTATTGCTTTGATCAACGCACTGCCGATCCCTTTACCTCGATAATCAGGGGTTACATAGACACCTGATAACCAGGGTGTTAATTCTGGGCGTTCATTTGCATCGTTGCGTTCAAGGAAGTTCATACCAACAGGAGTCTCATCCCAAAAGGCTATAACGGCGAACTCCCCCTGTGTTGAAAAAGTTACCTGACGAACCCATTCGACGGAGTCATCAAGGCAGAATCCCAGCTTCTCTTTCCATTCAAGATAATTCCATTGTGCACATGTTTCGATAAATTCTGGAACTTTATGCAGTTTTTTTATTTTTAACTTTGATTTTTTTTTCATAGTTAGAGATTTCAGTGATTTTGATCTGTATCAATGAAGTTAATCAATAGAATGATTTATAGTATATATTAAAATTAGAGGTAATTTAAGTTAGAAAATGCTTTTATTATTATAGCTGCTTTACTTTTTTTGTGTTTAACTTTGGTTAATTCATCGGTTATTGTGTCGTTGAATACATTCCAATGCTTTCGGCGTAGATACGTATTCCTCGAAATATAAATATTCTTTTTTCAGGAGAGGGGTTTCTACGAGGCACAGGGTGTACTGCCCGAAATAAAAGACACGACAATTTTATGTGTGCCGCCGATTATAATTTACGAATCAAATAATAAAATGAAATTGGCACGCCGTGACGAGGACTCTCGGAGTGACGTTCGTCCTAATAGAATTCAAATTAATTTAGTTTCCGACAGGGGAGTCGAGTAATGAGTGAGACAACTGAAAACAATCAAGAAGATATAAATGATGACACACTGGACCTTACGCGCAGAGTATTTCTTACGGGAACAGCAGCGGTTGGCTCCGGTCTGCTCGCAGCTAATCTAGGTGGATCGTCCGCACAGGCAGCGACCGTTGAAGAGATCGAAAACCTTCCGCGTGTTCAACAAGAAATGGTTGCGCCACCGTTTTTGCCCAAGTTCGATCACACAACGACAAGTGGTCCAAAAATTGTCGAAGTAGAATTTGTTATCGAAGAAAAGAAAATGGCCGTAGATGATGATGGTGCTGAAATCTGGGCACTGACATTTAATGGCTCTGTTCCTGGGCCGATGATCGTTGTTCATGAAGGCGATTACATTGAACTGACCCTGAAAAACCCAGAATCAAACGCTATGGAACACAATATTGATTTCCATGCATCTACAGGTGCTCTGGGCGGCGGTGCGTTAACAGAAGTCTCACCTGGCGAGCAGGTTGTCTTGCGCTTCAAGGCAGACAGAACAGGTGTGTTTGTCTATCACTGTGCTCCTGGCGGTGCGATGATCCCTTATCACGTTGTCCATGGCATGAATGGCGCCATTATGGTTCTGCCGCGTGATGGTATCAAAGACAAGAATGGTAAGCAGGTTCACTACCACCGCACATACTTCATTGGTGAGCAGGATTACTACCTGGCCAAAGATGAAGAGGGTGAATACAAAACATACGATAGTGCCGGTGAAGATTATGCGGATTCAATGGAAGTCATGAATACGCTGTTGCCTAGTCACGTTGTCTTTAATGGCGCTGTTGGTGCTTTGACAGGTGACGGAGCGCTGAAGGCAAAAGTTGGTGAAACGGTTTTGATTATTCATGCTCAGGCCAACCGCGACACACGCCCACATTTGATTGGTGGCCATGGTGACAATGTTTGGTCTGGCGGGTCATTCGAGGACACTCCACAAACCAATCTTGAAACATGGTTTATTGCTGGTGGTTCTGCTGGTGCAGCAACCTATACATTCAAACAGCCCGGCGTGTATGCTTACGTTAATCACAATCTTATTGAAGCCGTCCTTAAAGGTGCCGCCGCGCACTTCGTTGTTGAAGGTGAATGGGACGATACCTTGATGAAACAAGTAGCAAAGCCTGGACCGATTTCATAAATCGAGCAGGTCGTTTTGGTACGGCATTTTCATCATAATTGCTTCAATAAAGAAAATTTTCTGGAGGTTAATGTGAAATTTTCAAAAATGTGTTCTCTATTATCTTCTTTGGTTATAGCAACGGGCGTCATTTTTATGACGACCGGGGCTATGGCAGAGGGTGATGTTGGAAAAGGTAAAATTCTCGCCAAAAAATGTAAAATGTGCCACACCCTCGAAAAGGGTGGTAAGAACAAACTGGGTCCAAATTTGTATGGTATTCTCGGTAATCCGGCAGCAAAGGTCGAAAGCTATAAATATTCTACCGCTATGAAAGAATCCGGTATAATTTGGGATGGAGCGGCCTTTACAGAATTTGTGACGAATCCAAGCAGATTCGTAAAGGGCACGAAGATGAGCTTTAATGGCTTCAAAAAGGCGGAACAAAGAGCCGATCTGCTAGCCTATTTTGCAAGTCTTTCACATGACGATACAAGTCATGCGGCCGAAGGAGATGTCGCTGCAGGTGAAAAGGCTGCAACAAAATATTGCGTTGTTTGTCATAGTGTCGACAAGGGGGGCAAAACTGTCTTTGGGCCAAACTTGTTTGATATGTATGGAAAGCCTGCGGGCGCTATTGAAGGCTATAAATATTCAGATGCACTCCTGAATTCTGGCCTTGTCTGGACGGATTCAAATATTATTGAGTTTTTAGCAGACCCCAATAAATTCCTTCCAGGAACGAAAGCTCAATTTGCGGGCATTAAAAGCGCCAAGGATAGAGCTGATATTGTTGCGTATATGAAAACGCTAAAATAGGCCCTGAAGGTTTCAAGGATCTGTCATGCGGCATCTTTTCTTAATTGTATTCTCCGCAATTGCTTTCGCTGGAGTAGTTGGATACGGATTTATACAAAATAAGGAAGATGTCGCGGACCTTCTTCCTGGTCTTGAAATGACAAGGCTGTCTTCCGGTCAGTATGATCTGACAGTCAGTGTTCCAAATTCATTGGGACGCAAATACCACTCTAAAAAAGTAAATCTCGAAAAGCCGTTTTATATTAGCCGCCATGAGATAACGATTGGCCAATGGAACAAGTGCTTTGAAGAACAGTTCTGCACGCATAAAGCCAAGCAACGCCCATTCCAAACGATTGATCACCCGGTAACCAAAGTATCCTGGCTTGATGCATATTCATTCACTCAGTGGCTCAGCCAAAAGACAGGGGATGTGTACAGGTTGCCGACAGAGGAAGAATGGGCCTATGCCGCCTTTGCGGGTCAGGATGTAACACAAAAAACAATTGATGACCTGCTTGATATGCGCTCCGCCGAGTTGATGCTGCCAGGATTGGGCGGAAGACGAACGCGAGCTATCGGCGCTTTTGGGGAAAACAACTGGAACATAGCCGACACTGGCGGGACTGTTTGGGAATGGACAATGTCGTGCTGGTTTTCATCAGATCAAGGCAATGAAGAAAACAGGACAATCAGCGAGTTGAGAACAATAAAGTTATGCCCTAACAGGATTATTCAGGGTGTTGAAAGGGCGCATGTGCCACACTTTGTTGATGAAGCACTGAGTGGAGGCTGTAGCACTGGAAACCCGATAGATCATATAGGGTTCCGTATGGTCCGCGAAATATAGACCGAATTTTAGTTCTGTAAAATTAGCCACGACCTCTGTAGGGAGGCACCCCTTGTTCAGGTATCCAGACATCTGCAGGAGCTTCACCTGTTTGATAAAACACATCAATGGGAATGCCGCCGCGCGGATACCAGTATCCCCCAATGCGAAGCCATATGGGTTTTAACGTATCAACCAGTCGGCGAGCAATGCCAACAGTGCAGTCTTCGTGGAAGGCCGGGTGGTTTCGGAAGCTGGCAAGATAGATCTTCAGGGACTTGCTTTCCACGATCAACTCATTCGGAATGTAGTCAATCATAAGATGGGCAAAGTCAGGTTGTCCGGTAACAGGACAGACTGATGTGAACTCCGGACAGGTAAATCGAATGAGGTAGTTGATGCCTGATTGCGGGTTGGGAACGCGATCAAGGAAAGCTTCTTCCGGTGAATTCGGTGTTTCGGCATTGCTGCCTAGCTGTGTAAGATTTTCGTATATTGAATCACTCATAATCGGATGTCCCTGTTATAGCGGTGCAATGTCACCAGCATTATACTGAAGATGAAAAGCATCTGCAAAATCAGCATAGCTTCCATTGCTGATAGCATCTCGAATTCCAGCCATCAGAATTTGATAGTAGTGCAGGTTATGCCAAGATAGCAGCATCAAGCCAAGGATTTCCTTGGATTTGGTCAGGTGGTGCAAATAGGCTCGCGAGTACCCTGTGCAGCATGGGCAGGTGCATTCTTCATCCAGTGTTCTGTGATCGTCCTTATGGCGTGTATTGCGCAGGTTAACTTCTCCTCGGCGGGTAAAGGCCTGACCGGTGCGTCCAGAACGTGTTGGCAGGACACAATCAAACATATCAATGCCGCGCGCCACTGCGCCGACCAGATCTTCCGGTTTGCCTACGCCCATCAAATAACGAGGTCGGTCCTGGAGCATGGCAGGTGTGGTGAAATCCAGTGTGGAGAACATTACATCACGCCCTTCACCGACAGCCAGTCCACCGACGGCGTAACCGTCAAACCCGATATTGCTCAATGCTTGAATAGATTCATGGCGCAGATCAGGGAATGTGCTTCCTTGAACTATGCCAAACAGACCGTATCCTGGGCGTTTAACAAAGGCTTCTTTGCTGCGTGCTGCCCAGCGCATGGAAAGTCGCATTGACTCAGCGGCCTGCTTTTCTGTGGCCGGGTAAGGCGTGCATTCGTCCAGAACCATGGTGACGTTTGAATCCAGAAGGTGTTGGATTTCGATAGAGCGTTCAGGCGTTAAATCATGGTAGGATCCATCAATATGAGAGCGAAATCGAACGCCTTCTTCTTTGATCTTGCGAAGATCAGAAAGGGACATAACTTGATAGCCACCAGAATCCGTCAGGATCGGGCCAGGCCAATTCATAAACTTGTGCAGTCCTCCCAATGCAGCAACGCGCTCTGCTCCGGGTCGCAACATCAGATGGTAGGTGTTGCCAAGGATAATTTCAGCGCCTGTTTCTGCAACAGATTCCGGTCGCATTCCCTTGACTGTAGCTGCGGTGCCTACTGGCATAAAGGCAGGTGTTTCAATGGAGCCATGCGCTGTGTTCAATCTGCCACGCCGGGCATTTCCATCTGTTGTAATCAGGTCGAATTTAAGGCCGTTCATAAAGCAGGCTTTCAGCTAAATGCATATAGAATATGAAAGTTGTTCAGGATGCCACAGTTTTATTGTCTGGGATAGTCGCCTTGCTCTGCTGATTGAGATTATCCACAATTTCTTGAACAGAAGACGTATCTTCATCTTCACTCAGAAAGGCCAGTTGAATAGCCTGGGACAATTCAGGCATAAGCTCTAAATCCTTGTGTTTAGGAGACGGATGTAAAAGCCTTACTCTGTCTGCCAAGTCTACCATGGATTTGCATAATGCAGATGCGCCAGAGTATCGCGACCCTTCGAGGCGGCTGTTGATATCATTTGAAACTGCGATTAAATGATCAATGTCATCGATATTGATGTCATCCGTATCATCTGATTTGTATAAAGGTAAAATACGATTAATCAGGAAGCCAATTTGGAATGCGTGACGTTCCATTTTTTGTTCGTTGACGACAGTGGATGCCTCACTAATGATTTCTGCTATCTCAAGCTTGGTTTTAGGTTTTCCCATTAAATAAACCAATGGGTTTGGAGCATCAATCAGGGGAACTTCTTGTCTTCCGGGGCGAAACCCCTTGCGTCTGTCAGGGCCAGTGTAGTCAGTGGTCACCACAAATGGTTTGCGAGATTTAGCGATTGTTTGAACGCGTTCCATCAACTTGCTTACGGATAGTGGTTTGCCAATAACATCATCAACACCCGCATCGGTCAGCCTTTTTACTTTTTCGGCTGTCAGGTGATTTGTTGTAGCAATAATAATGATAAATGGATTGTTGCCGATTCGTTGATGTCTGATATCGTTGACAAAATTACTAAAGCTTTTATCCAGAATCTCATCAAATATAATCAGATCAACTGAATCTTTAATAACGGCATTACGAATGTAGCGGAGTTCATCTGAATGCAGAACGCCTCTAAATCCGAAAGGATTAAGTTGTGAAAGAAGCGTCAGACGAACATCTCTGTTCGGGTCGCCTATGGCAAGGCGAACATTCTGATACTCAGCTTTGTTAGTAAGACTCATGGAACAGTATTTTGCTACTTGATTGTCAGTAATTCATACACGGGAATGTAGTCGATAACTTGTGCTATGAGTAGCAATAAATATATATTCGATCTAAAAAATGTGCCTATATGCAATTATATTTTAGTGAGCAGGCCTAAATACTATCTCCAGCCCATGGGGCATTATGGATACCACATTCAGTTTTATTCTGATCAACCCAACGCCCACTTCGTGCATCACTTCCCAGTACAGGCAGATTGGTGCATGGATAACAGCCAAGGGAGGTGTATCCAGCTTCCTCCAACGGGTGATGTGGCAGGTTGTGGGCGACAAAGGTATCCTTGAGTTCTTGGGGAGACCAATTTGCGATAGGGTTTATTTTATAATGGCTGCCATCGTGTTCAATAAAGGGTAATTCAGATCGTGCACTGCCTTGAAATCGTTTTCGCCCTGTAATCCACGCATCAAATGAGCCTAATGCATGCTGCAAGGGTAAAACTTTGCGCAAATGACAGCACATATCGGTGTCACTTTTATGGAGTTTGGATTTTGGGTCATATTGTTCAAGATGATCGGGGTCTGGTCCAATGATACGAACATCCTTCAATCCAAGTTGTTTTTGTAACGAGCGTTGATATTGCTCAGTTTGAGCAAAAAGCAGCCCTGTATTGAGGAACAAAACAGGCGTTTCGGGGGCAACTTGTGAAACAAGGTGTAACAACACGGCTGATTCTGTGCCGAATGATGAGGATACAGCAATGCGGCCAGGAAATGCCTCGTTGATCATCGTATCGAGTAATTCTGCCCCTTCCAGATGAGCATAACGAACCATCACATCGCCAGCGGGAGAAGAGCTGGCGACATGATGTTCTGGCGCAGACGTGGCTTTATCAAATTTCATTCACGCACTATAAACGGTAAAATTTTATAAATCACGCTTTAATTTTGTTAAATTATATAATATTACATATTTTTTATGTAATTTAGCATATATAAGCTATGCTCGTTCAAGCAAGCAAGCGTCCCCATAGGAATAAAACCTGTAATTTCCGGCCTTTGCATGCTTGTAAGCGCTTTGCATGTGATCTAGTCCGGCAAAAGCGCAGATGAGCATAAACAGTGTAGAACGGGGCAGGTGGAAATTTGTCATCAAGATATCTACGGCCTGAAACTGGTAACCCGGTGTGATGAAAATATCGGTATTACCAGAAAAAGGCTCAATGATGCCTTCTGAAGTTGCAGCACTTTCCAAAACCCGCAGAGCAGTGGTGCCAACGGCAACAATCCGGCTACCACCCGCCCGGGTTTGCTCGATTGCATGGATTGTGTCCGCATCGATCTCCCCCCACTCACTGTGCATGACATGATCGGTTGTATCGTCGACTTTCACAGGCAGGAATGTTCCCGCACCCACGTGCAAGGTCACAAAGGCATGTTTGATGCCTCGTGCATTGATGGCACTGAACATGGCAGGGGTGAAGTGTAATCCTGCGGTAGGGGCTGCGACGGCACCCTCATGCGCGGCAAACATGGTTTGGTAGTCAGACGGGTCTTTGGGTTCTTGAAGGTTGTCACGATGAATATAAGGCGGAAGAGGCATCGCCCCGTATTGATGCAGCGCATCCGTAAGGGACTTGCCAACCTTGTTAAAGCGAAGGGTGATCTCGCCACCATCACCTTTGTTTGTAACTTCTGCACTGAAATCATCAGCAAAGTTTATAATATCATCAACGGCCAGTTTTTTCCCAGGCTTGGCAAAGGCACGCCAGATATTGCTTTCGTCGCGTTTGTGCAGTGTGACTTCAATACGGGGTCCGGGCCCAGGCACGTCCCGGCGATTTGATTGATCGCGGTATCGATGCCCTTCCAGTCTGGCCGGGATAACTTTGGTATTGTTAAAAATCATAAGGTCGCCGGGACGCAATTTATCAGCGAGTTCAAG